>CAIYPH010000125.1 GCA_903928045.1 uncultured Rhodospirillales bacterium | reverse complement strand
GCGGTACATAGCAAGCGGACAGAAGTTTTTTGCTCCTTTTTTTCAAAAAAGGAGCGCTTTCTTCTCACTCTCTCCGACCATCTTTCAATTGGTCCAATATCACATGCTAAGATCGGTCTTTATCATCAGACCAATCCCGCGTCATGCTGCCTGTATGGAAACAAAAGCACCGACCGATTTCACCCGCCTCCGTCGCATGCACGAACGGGGACATTATGACCGCGATAGCGTCAACGCGATCCTCGACGCAGCGAACCACTGCCATGTCGGGCACATCATCAATGACCGACCCGTGGTGATCCCGACCCTGCATTGGCGGGATGGTGACGAGGTATTCTGGCATGGCAGTTCGGCTAGCCGCATGGTGCGGGCCAATGGTGCCGGCGGTGAGGTGTGCCTCACGGCCACCATCATGGACGGCTACGTGCTGGCACGCTCCGGTTACAATCACTCGATTAATTATCGCTCGGTGATGTGCTTCGGCATCCCACGGCTCGTGAACGATCCCCAGGAAAAAATGGCGGCGTTGAAAATCTTCGTCGAGCGGCTCTTTCCAGGCCGCTGGGATGGGCTGCGTCCACCCAATGACTATGAGATCAAGGCAACCTCAGTGCTGGCGATGAAGCTCACCGAGGCTTCCGCCAAGGTGCGCAGCGCACCGCCGGGGGACAACCCTGAGGATACCTCATGGCCGATCTGGGCTGGTGTATTGCCGGTCGCCACCATAGCCGGGGCGCCTGAGCCTGACCAGTTCGTCACTCCCGGCCTCACGCCACCATCGACCCCGCAAGTGGTGGGATAAGCACACTCCCCTGTTGCACTGCGGCATGATAGGCTGGCGCATTCGGGACTGGAGGGCTGGCCATGCGCAATTTCAGCGATCTAAGCGAGCGGGAAATCCTCGCTTTGGCCATCGGGGCCGAGGAGGAAGATGGCCGCATCTACCTTGATTTTGCCGAGGGGTTGCGAGCTGATTATGCGGCATCGGCGCAAATCTTCATCGACATGGCCGCGGAAGAGAATGAACACCGCCGCTGGTTGATCGATCTCTATCGCGAGAAGTTCGGCGAGCACATTCCGCTGATCCGGCGGCAGGACGTGCGCGGCTTCGTCGGCCGCAAGCCGGTTTGGCAGACCCAACCACTGCGACTGGATGTGGTGCGCGGCCAGGCCGAGCAGATGGAACTCGAGGCCGCGCGCTTCTACCGCCAGGCCGCCGCCCGTAGCCAGGACGCCTCGATCCGTAAGCTGCTGGGTGATCTCGCGGAAGCAGAGGTCCAGCACGAGCACCGGGCCGAGCGCCTGATGCAGGAAAACCTCACCACCGATGTGCGGGCGCAGGAAGATGAGGCGGCTCGGCGGCTGTTTCTTTTGCGGGTGATCCAGCCGGGTCTAGCCGGGCTCATGGACGGCTCGGTCTCCACCCTCGCCCCCGTATTTGCCGCCGCCTTTGCCACCCAGAATTCCTGGGACGCCTTCCTCGTTGGCATGGCCGCGTCGATCGGTGCCGGCATTTCAATGGGCTTTGCGGAAGCCTTGTCGGATAATGGCAGCCTCACCGGCCGTGGCGCGCCGTGGCTTCGTGGGCTGATCTGCGGGTTGATGACAACGTTGGGCGGGGTCGGCCATACGCTCCCCTTCCTGCTGCCAGGCTTCCTCACCGCGACCATCGTGGCCGCTATTGTGGTAATTGCCGAGCTGGGCGTGATCACCTGGATACGCTGGAAATACATGGATACCTCGCCGCTGTCGGCCGCCATGCAGGTGGGCTTCGGTGGCGCACTTGTGTTCATCACCGGAGTGCTGATCGGAAGCAGTTGAGCCGATGGATTGAGTGTGTCCATCTCCGCTCCATATTGTGCAGTGCAGCAACATGAGAACCGGACGATGACAACCGCATTCCGCTACGACAACACCACGATCACCCTGCATTGGGCGACCGCCGCGCTGATCAGCCTTGGTTGGGTTCTCGCGCAGCTCGTCGATAGTTTCGGCAAAGCCGTCGAACCGTCGATCGTCTCGCTGCATATTCTGTTCGGCCTGGTATTGCTGCCGGTGCTGGTTGGACGTATTGCGCTGCGTTTGTCCGGCCGCAGTCGGCCACCCGCAGACCCTGGCGTGGCGGCCCTGGCGGCCCGTTTCCTCCACGGTGTCCTTTACCTGCTGATCATCGCCACCATCGTGATGGGTGTAGCGAATGCCTGGATGCGGGGCAGCAACGTGTTCGGGCTGTTCCAGTTCGCAGCCGCTGCGAATCCGGACCGCGTGCTCCGCCGTAGTATCAATGGTTGGCATGAGCTTGCTGCCAACACCCTGGTGATCCTCGCTCTACTGCACGCCGGGGCCGCGCTGCTGCACCACTACGTGCTGCGGGATGACGTTCTCCGCCGTATGCTGCCACCTCGCTGAGGCGACCTCGTGGAGTCGATCTTCCGCGGCGATCTCTCGACACGCCGTGGCCGAGCAGTGGCTTGGGTCGACAGCTTGCTGATCGACCACGCTGCGCTACGTCTGATCTGGCGTAACTGGGGCGTGGTGGTGCCCGGGGTGCTCTACCGCAGCAGCCACCCCACCCCTGGACAGCTCGTGCGGGCTCGTCGGCAAGTTGGGTTGCGGAGTTTGATCAACTTGCGCGGTGCCACGCGCAGCGGGTCAGACGCACTTTCGCGCGAGCAGGCGGACAGGTTGGATCTGACGCTCCTCGATATCGCGCTATCGAGCGGCCGCGCACCGGACCGCGCAACATTGGTGCAACTCGCCGAAACGCTCCACGCCGCACCCAAACCGGCACTGCTGCATTGCAAATCCGGCGCTGATCGCGCGGCCTTCGCCTCCGCCGTGTTCATTCTGCTGAACGGCGGTAACGCCGCTGATGCGTTGGGGCAGATGAGCCTGTGGCACGGCCATCTTCGGCGATCCCGCGCCGGCGTTCTGGACGCGGTGCTGCTGCGCTACCAGGCCACGGCCGAGGGGCGGCTGAGTTTCCGCGATTGGGTGACTTCGGCGTATGATGCCGACGAGATCACCGCCAGCTTCAAGGCCGGCGGCTTGTCCGGCTTCATGCAGGATCGGATCCTGCGGCGGGAATAGGAGTGATGCGATGAATGCCACCGATGTGATCGAAGCGATCTCCATACCGTCATGGAACGGACCCATCTCTGCGGAAGACCAAGCCCGCGCGCTAGCGGCGCTCGAGGACGGGCGGGTGGTAATGATCCCCAGGCTTGAGTTCCGTTTGCACGAAACCGAATACCCGTTCCTTGACAGCTCCGCGCTCGATAACAGCCGCAAGAACATCAGCTATGATCCTCGCACCGGCAAATGTGGCGGTTCCGACCATGCGGGCCCGGAGCTCGAGCGGCTGACCGTCATGCTCGATCGCTATGCCTCGACGGCCGAGCATCTGGTTCGCCAACTTTTTCCATCCTACGCCGCCGCGCTCGAAGTGGCGCGCACCAGTTTCCGCCCAGCCGAAATCAGCGGCCGCAGCTACTCTCCGCGTCATGACGATCGCAGGTTGCATGTCGATGCCTTTCCCACCCGGCCAACCGCTGGGCGGCGGATCTTGCGGGTATTCAACAACGCGGCGCCCGATGGGGCGCTGCGCCGTTGGCGCGTCGGCGAGCCGTTCCCAACGTTCGCGGCAGCCTTCCTGCCGCGGGTCAGGGGCATGTTCCCCGGCCAGGCGCTGGCGATGTCGGCCTTAGGGCTGACCAAGGGGCGGCGCTCCCAGTACGACCAGTACATGCTCGGGCTTCACGATACCGGAAAACTCGATATGGAGTACCAGAAGCGCGCGCCTCAGGCAGATGTCGTATTCCCGGCCGGCACGACCTGGATGTGCTTCACTGACCAGGTACTGCACGCCGCCCTCGCGGGCCGCTGCGCCTTTGAGCAGACCTTCCATCTGCCGGTCGCGGCGATGGCAACGCCGGAGAAATCGCCGCTCAAGGTGCTCGAGCGCCTCGCCGGCCGCCTCCTCGCCTAGCACTGGCCAGCGGTTCGTGAACTTCCCTATCACCCTGATCGATCTCGCCGGCACCGTCGCCCTGCTGCTGTGGGGCGTGCGCATGGTGCAGACCGGCGTGCAACGCGCCTTCGGGCCGCAGCTGCGGCGGGTACTGACCGGCGCGTTACGCAACCGTGTCCGTGGTTTCCTGGCCGGGCTCGGCGCCACCGCCGTACTGCAGAGCAGCACGGCGACCGGGCTGATGATCACCGGTTTCGCCGCCGGGGGGCTTCTGGACCTGGTGCCTGGGCTGGCCGTAATGCTCGGGGCCAATGTCGGCACCACGCTGATCGTCCAAGCGATGTCGTTCAACGTGTCGGGCCTTGCGCCGAGCCTGTTCCTCATCGGCGTGCTGATGTTCCGTCGCGGCGATGTCAGCCGCACCCGTGATCTTGGACGCGTCGCCATCGGTCTCGGTCTGATGCTGATGTCGCTGCACCAACTGCTCGACTTCATCACCCCCTATGAGGACGTTCCAAGCCTGCGCCTGCTCCTTGGTGCCATTTCAACCGAGCCGGTGCTCGACGTACTGCTTGCGGCAATCCTCACCTGGGCCGCTCATTCCAGTGTTGCGGTGGTGTTGCTGACCATGTCGCTCGCCGCAAAGGGCGTCATCCCGCCACATGCCGCCTTCGCGATGGTGCTCGGCGCCAATCTCGGGACCGCGCTCAACCCGGTGCTGGAAGGCGTGGCCGGCGGCGACGCGGCGGCCAAGCGCCTGCCGTTCGGCAATCTGCTGACGCGCAGCTTTGGCTGTGCGGTTGTGCTGGCTGGCCTGCCCTGGATCGGGCCCTGGCTGGTACAGGTGGTGCCGGACACCGCCCGCGCGGTGGCGGATTTCCACACCGTCTTCAATCTGGTGCTCGCCGCCCTGTTCCTGCCTGTGCTCGGCCCTTACGCCGGCTTGCTGCGCCGGTGGTTCCCCAATCGGGTCGACCCGGCCGACCCGTCGCAGCCCGTCTATCTGCAAAGCGCAGTGCGCGAAGTTCCTTCCGTGGCGATCGGCGCCGCGGTGCGCGAGACGCTCCGCCTCGCCGACGTGCTTGAGATGATGCTGCAAGGCGTGCGCCCAGCTCTGGAAACCGGTGACCGTCGGCAGATCACCGAGACCAAGCGGATGGACGACATTCTCGATAAGCTTAACCGTGCCATCAAGGACTACCTCGGCTCGCTCGATGCCGAGGCGATGACCGAGACGGACCACCAGCGGGTCGAAGAGTTGCTGATCTTCGCCCACAACATCGAACTCGCCGGCGATGTGGTCGAGGGCAACCTGATGAACCTCGCCTCGAAGCGGCAGAAGCGCGGCCTGTCCTTCTCGGAGCCGGACCTGGCACAGATCACCGGCCTGCTGGCTCGGCTGGTGATCAACCTCCACTCAGCCGCCTCCGTCCTGATGACTGACGATGTGCGTGCCGCCCGCCTGCTGGCCGCTGAGAAAGAGGTGTTCCGCGACATCGAGGAGGCGGCGACCCAGGCACATTTCGACCTGCTGCGCAGCGGTCGGCCCGGTTCGGCGGAAACCAGCGCGCTGCATCTCGACGTGCTCAGGGACCTCAAGGCGGTCAACGCGCATCTCGTCGCTGCGGCGGCCTATCCGGTGTTGAAGAGTGGCGGGGGGTTGCTGCCGAGCCGGTTGCGGGTGGAAGAGTAAGAAAGCGCTTCTTTTTTGGAAAAAAGAAGCAAAAAACTTCTAACTGCTTGTTGCCCGCTCTCCCAGGCGAGTGTTGAGCGAAACAAACAAAAAATTTTGTGGTTCTTTTTTCCAAAAAAGAACCGCTTTCTTCACCTGAAAGCCCGCATCACCCCAGCCCAATCCTCTATGGCGCTTTCCTGCCCCGGCGTGAGTTGCACCGTGAACTGCGTATACCCCGCATCCCGTAGCCGACCGACGCGCTCCACCAGCGCCTCCCGCGTGCCGGTGAACGTGGTGCGGCGGATCAGCTCGGGGGTGATGAAGCGGCGCTCCTCTTCCTTTACCACCATCAGATGGCCGCGATGGTTCTCGATCCACGGTGCATCGGCCGGCGTGAAGCCGCGGGCCATGGCGACGTAGCCGGCGACCTCGTCGGCCACCTCCGGCGGAATCGGCGAGGTGTTGGGCAGGCCCGACAGCGCTTCGTCGGCGGCCCGATGCAGCAGCACGGCCGCGCGGGGCCCGGCCTGCGCCATGGCGCGGGCGCTGTCGAGAGCCTCACCGGGCGCGAGGACGCAGCCGAGCGCGAAGGCCACCGCCCCGAGGCGAGAAGGGTCATGCCCCGCGCCAGTCCACGCGCCGCGCATGCCAGCGATCGCCTTGGCGCCACCGGCCTCGTCGCCGACGAAGTTGATCCAGCCGGCGCCGAGCTTCGCCGTCAGTGCCATCGCCTTCGGCCCGTAGGCGGAGAGATGCAGCGCCACGGGGTCGGTGGTGTTGATCAGGCCTAGTTCAGGGTTCAGAAAGCGGATTTTACGCCGTTCTCCCTCAATCGTGGTCTCCACCATCTCGCCGCGCATCAGCGCCATCACCACGCGGATATATTCGGCCATCTCCGACAGTTTGATCGCCCCGAGCCCCATGGCCCGCCGGCCGGTGAAGCCTGTGCCGACGCCGAAGTCGATCCGCCCGGGGGCGAGCTTGTTGAGCGAGGCGAAGGCGTTGGCGGTGACCGCGGCGATGCGGTTAGAGGGGATCAGGACGCCGGTACCGAGCCTGATGCGGCTGGTCTTCACCGCCGCCGCGCCCATGGCGACGAAGCAATCGGCGCTCAGCATCTGGGTGTCGTAGAACCATGCGTGGCTGAAGCCGAGTTCCTCCGCACGGGCGGCGACCTTCCACGAGTCCGCGTCAGTGGCGAGCGCGATGCCGAATTGCATGTCCTGGGCTTCCTTGGGCGTTCGGCCGCGTCGATATCAGGCTAAGCTCAAAGCTTGAAGCCCCGTTTGCGCAGTTCCTCGGCGTGCTTGATCAAGGCGGCTTGCGCGGTACGCTGGCCCCAGGCCGAGCCGATCTGGAACATCTGCTGGGCGATCTGCGGCTGGGCGGCGAGGAGGCGCCTGCCGAGCGGTGTGGCGTAGAAATCTCGCAGGCCATGCAGCTCCTCGGCCGCGAACTGGGCCGCGTAGACCTCGACCGCGAGGTCAGTCATCTCCGGGAGATGGGCGAGGATTTCCGGCATCATGATTTCGTTCACCGCCTGTTGCGCCGCCGCCGCATTCTCGGGGTTGGATTGAGCGAGTACTCGGACCATCGATTGTGTGAGCGGTGGGACCATTTGGCGGAGCTGGGCGGTCATACCGATGGCCTCGACCAGCGCGCGCGCCTCAGCGCGGCTCGCCTCGGTGGCGCCGGGCAGGGTTTGCGCCAGAGCAGGCATGGCGGCCAGGAGGAGACCGAGCAAGGCGAGGAGAGCCGGCATGACAGTATCCTTCATCAACAGGGAAGCGAAATGTCTTCCGGATCGGGCAACGAGGCAAGGTGGCAGCAAGGCGCTTTACCTGCCGTTAGATTTTGCGGGTTTAGGTGTGCGCATGAGCACAGCGGAGACAGCTATGGCGGACCTGGACCCCGGCATCGATGCGCGGCTGCGTGAGGCGGTCCGCGCGGAGACGGAGGCGGGGTTTACGTCGCTGCATCGCCTGGTGGACCGGCGGATCGCCGAACTCAGCGCGGAATTGCACGGTGCGGTCCAATTGATGGACTACAGCGAGGCCAACCTCTCCGAGAAGATCGCACGCGTGCATGAACAGATCGCGAGCGTGGTGGCGGCGCCCAGCCAGGACGCGCGCAACAGCGGGCTCGAACTCGAATCCATCATCCAGATGACCGAGGCCGCGGCAAATCGCATCATGGAGGCGGCAGAGGCGATCGACGATTGGGTGCGCAGCGGTGCAAAGGATGCCGAGGGCGTCGCCGGGGTCAGCGATAAAATCAACGCGATTTTTGAGGCCTGCGCGTTCCAGGACCTCACCAGCCAGCGGGTGCGTCGCGCGATCGAGCATCTCGAGCGCGTGGAAACCGTTCTTGGCGGCATGATCGAGCCGGGAACTCCAGCGCCGCAGAGCGAAGCTGAGGAGCTGCCTGCCTTCGTCCATCACCCCTCGCGCGGGCCCGATCTGCCGCAGGATGATATCGACCGGCTGCTTGCCTAACCGGAGCTACCGCCAGCAGCCCATGGTGGCGCGGCGCGCTTACTCGCCGCCATATATGCGCCGAGCGGCCGCGGCCGCCTCCCGGCATATCCTCGTTGCATGATCCATCGCGCGGGAAATCGATGTCGCGGTCTGTCGCACCGCGGCGTCGGTATGGCCCTCGAGCTGCTCCACCATGAGCAGGGCCGGTGACAGCGCGCCGCGAATGTCGTGGTTGCTGCGGTTCAACACCTCGGCGAGCTCGGCCAGGCGTTTGTCCTCCACCCGTTCCGGAGGTGGGGTTGGTTTGCGCCGCAAGAGCGCTGTACCGGCAGCGCCGCCCAACAAACCCGCCAACAAGGCAATCAAGGCAATCGCAATATCATTCACGGCGTCGAGCCTCGTCTATCGGGTTCATGTCGCACCTGCCGGATCATTGTCAGGCCGCCTGCCTCAAGGCAACCTCGCAAGGAGGCCGACCAGCCACCGCGTTCGCGCCGCAAACAGCTTGGGGGTGAAAAACATCCCGGCCGCGCGCTTCGGCGCCTCCGCAAGCGTGGGGTAGGGCACGATCATCCCGGCGATCGCCGAGAGCGGGATGTTGCGGGCAATCGCCAGCGTAAATGTGCCGATCATCTCGCCGGCATGCGGCGCCAGAATTCCAGCGCCAAGGATCATGCCGCTCCGGGTGACGATGAGCTTCGCCAGCCCATCTGTGCGGCGCTCGGCCTGGGCGCGGTCATTCTCGTGCAGCGGCCAGGTCAAAACCTGCACATCATGGCCAGCCGAACGCGCCTCGGCCTCGGTTAGGCCAACCTGGGCGAGCTCTGGTGCAGTGAAGGTGACGCGCGGCAGGGCGGCGTAGTCGAGCCTGGCGGGCAGGCGGAAGATCGCGCGGCGGATCACAATCCCCGCGTGATAGCTGCATACATGGGTGAAGGCCCGTGGCCCGATCCCAACGGGGTCGGCAATGTCGCCGGCGGCGAATACGCGCCGGTTGGTGGTGCTTCGTAGCCCCGCATCCGTCACCACGCCGCGTGGCGAGGCGAGCACACCGCCGGCGTCGAGGCCGAGGGTCTCAATATTGGGCCGCCGCCCCGTCGCGACCAGCAGATGGCTGCCAGTGATCCGCTGACCGTCGGCCAGTACCACCTCCGGCCCCCCGGCTACCGCGGTCACCGCCTGGCCCTCGATGATGGTCACGCCATCACGGGTCAGCGCCGCGCGCAGCCCGTCGGCGAACTCCGGCTCGTCGCGACTAGCGATGCGGGTGGCCTCGATGACGGTCACGCGACTGCCAAGCAGGGCAAACGCCTGCGCCATCTCTAACCCGATCGGCCCGCCGCCGAGCACCAGCAGATGCGCGGGCTGCTCGGCGAGCGCCCACAGGGTCTCGTTGGTGAGAAACGGCACGGTGTCGAGGCCGGGGATCGGCGGAATAGCGGCACGCGCACCGGCGGCGATCACGATCCGCCGCGCGGTGAACCGCCGCCCTGCCACCTCCAGCGCGTCCGGTGCGGCAAAACGGGCGCTGCCCTGGATAACCTCGGCGCCCAAGCCAGCATAGCGCTCAACACTGTCGGCCGGCGCGATCGTGGCGATCACCCCATGGACATGCGCCCACACCGCAGCCCAGTCGACCACGGGCGTTGCCGTGATGCCGAAGCGGATCGCATCGCGGGCGTCCTGCACGGAATGAGCGGCGGCGAGCAGGGCCTTGCTCGGCACGCAACCGGTGTTGAGGCAGTCACCACCCATGGCGCCGCGCTCGATCAGCGCGGTGCGCAGACCAAGCTGGGCGGCGACGTTGGCGACCGAAAGCCCGGCGGCGCCGGCGCCAATCACGGCGATGTCGTAGTCGGGTCTCATGCGAGTGCCGAAAAAAGCGGTTCTTTTTTGAAAAAAAGAACGAAAAAACTTTCATTCGTTTGGCATCCCGCTCTCCCGGGATAGGGCGAAGCAAACGGATGAAAATTTTTAGTTTCTTTTTTTAACAAGAAGCGCTTTCGTCCTGCATCACCGCGCTTCATATCGCGATCCCTCCTTTCCATGCCCGCCAACCGACCGGCAACAGCGCCAGCATCGCGAGGCCCAGCAACGGCAGCAGCACGCCCGGCGTGAAGATCACCGCGAGATCCGGCCGCCCGCCGGCCGCGAGCACGCCGCCGATGCCGGCACCGAGCGAGGCGTAGACGGTGATGGCGGGAATGATGCCGATGGCGGTTGCAAGAGCGAATGGGGCGAGGCGCACGCCAAGCAAGGCCGGTGCAAGATTCACCAGCCAGAACGGGATCACCGGGATCAGCCGCATTGCCAGGATATAGGAGAAGGCGTTGCGTTGCAGCCCGCCGCGAAAGCGCTCGATGAAGGGCCCGGCGCGGGCAGCCAGCATCGGGGCGAGGGCGGTGCGTGCGGCGGTGAAGATCAATACGGATCCGGTGGTCGCCCCGGTCACCGTCAGGATCGCCCCGAGCCACCACCCGAATAGCAAGCCGCTCGCCACGGTCAACACCACCGCACCGGGAAAGGACACCGCGACCGCCGCGGCATAGAGGGCGACAAAGCAGACCGCCGCAGCCGCCGGATTGGCCGCGATGCTGGCGCGAAGTGCCGCCTCATGCGCGGCGAGGGAGGCCCAGTTCAGCTCGTTCTGCAGCCCGAAAGCATAGCCGAGGGCCAGCACAGCGATGATCGGCAGGAGTGGCCAGAAACGGAGGAGGATGCGCATGCGGCTGGTTTTAGCAGGGTTGCGCCCAGCGACACAGGCCAAGGTTGACGGCAGAGCCTCCACACCCCTATAAGCCGCCGCCTGCAACGGGACCCGGTGATCGGGCCCCGCGTGCGCTTGTTCAGGAGCGCGCGACCCATGTCAGCCCGGAGAGTGTCGTGAAGCGCACCTATCAACCCTCGAAGCTCGTTCGCAAGCGCCGCCACGGCTTCCGTAGCCGCATGGAAACTGTTGGTGGCCGCAAGGTGCTGGCCAATCGCCGCGCCAAGGGCCGCAAGCGCCTCTCTGCTTGATTCCCGGGAGCGTGATGTCATGGCGCCCGCACCGCCGGGCCGCCTGAAGCGCCGCGCCGAATTCCTCCGCGTCGCCTCCAAGGGACGCAAGGCTCCGGTGCACGGTCTCGTGCTCCAGGCCCTCGCCCGTGACGATGGCGCGCCCGCCCGCATCGGATTCACGGTGACCAAGAAGGTCGGCAACGCCGTGGTGCGCAACCGCACCCGCCGCCGCCTCAAGGAGGCTGCGCGCCTTTTGTTGCGCGCGGAGCCGATTGCCGGCGCCGACATCGTGATCATCGGGCGCGACAGCACCCGCAAGCGCAATTTCCTTGACCTCCAGGACGATCTCCGCCGCGCCTTGCGCAAGACCGGTGTCTCGCATGCGGGTTAGCGAGATCCCCGCCACCGTGCTGGCCGGTACTGTGCGGGCCTATCAACTCACGCTGCGCGGCGTGATCGGCGCACAATGCCGCTTCGAACCGAGCTGCAGCCACTACGCCATCGAGGCGCTCCACACGCACGGCGCACTGCGCGGCGCGGCCATGGCCGCGCGGCGCATTCTGCGCTGCAATCCCTGGCATCCCGGCGGCTACGACCCGGTGGCCCCGCTCTCCCCATCCCAGCAGGAACGGACGGCACTCTAGATGGATCAAAAACGCCTGTTCCTCGCGATCGCCATTTCGATCGCGATCCTCCTCGGCTTCCAGTTTCTGATGCCGCCACCCCCCAAGCCTGTGGTGGCGCCCACGGCTGCCACCGCGCCGGCCGCCGGCACTGCCGCACCAGCCGCGCCCGCCACCGCCGCAGGCGTGCCGGGTAACGCCATCGCCCCCACCCCCGCTGCACCGCCACGCGAAGTTCCGCGAGTGACCTTCAGCGCCCCCCGCCTGCAAGGCAGCATAAGCCTGCTCGGCGCCCGGCTTGATGATCTGGTGCTGCGCGACTACCGCGATACGATCGAACCCAAATCTCCGCAGGTCCGCCTTCTGGAACCCCGTGGTGCCGCCGAGCCGACCTTCGTGCAGTTTGGCTGGACCGCGCCCGAGGGCAGCGGCATTGCCGTACCAGATGAGGACACACTTTGGTCCTCCACCGGTGACCTGGCGCAAGGCCAGAAGCTCACGCTCTCATGGGACAACAAGGCGGGATTGACGTTCGAACTCGTCTTCACCGTCGATGCCAACTACATGTTTGCCGTCGAGCAGCGCGTGCGCAACGCTAGTGGCAAACCGATCTCGCTGTTCCCCTGGTCGCGGGTCCGGCGCGACTACACGCCCAAGACCGCCGGCTACTATGTGCTGCACGAGGGCATGCTCGGCGTGCTCGACGGCAAGCTGCATGACGATGATCTGACCTATGCCAAGGTGAAGGAAAAGGGGGAGAAGGCCGCCGGCCTGGCTCTCGGCCTGAAGGGCGTGAGCGGCTGGGCCGGGATCACCGACAAGTACTGGCTGACCGCGCTGATACCCGATAAAGCCGTCAAGCAGGATCTTGCCTTCCGCTACGTCGCCGGCGGCGCCGGCGGCTACCAGGTCGATTTCCTCGCCGTCGACCCCATCGCGATTGCCGCGGACGCCACCGTGTCCACCACCGCCCGGCTATTCGCCGGTGCCAAGGAAGTTCACCTGCTCGACACCTACGAGAAGGTCGACGGCATCGTCAATTTCGACAAGGCGGTGGATTTCGGCTGGTTCTACTTCCT
>CAIYPH010000124.1 GCA_903928045.1 uncultured Rhodospirillales bacterium | reverse complement strand
GGGCTGCGCCATGTGGTGATCACCTCGGTCGATCGGGATGATCTCGCCGACGGCGGGGCCGCGCATTTTGCCGCCGTGATCGCTGCGGTGCGGGCTGCCGCGCCCGGCACCACCATCGAGGTGCTGACCCCCGATTTCCTGCGCAAGCCCGGCGGCGCCGAGGTGCTGGCGGCGGCGCATCCGGACGTGTTCAACCACAATCTGGAAACCGTGCCGCGGCTCTATCCCTCGATCCGCCCGGGCGCGCGCTACTACCAATCGCTCCGCCTGCTCGACACGGTGAAGCGCCTGGCGCCGACCATTTTCACCAAGTCCGGCCTCATGGTGGGCCTTGGCGAGGCGCGGCCGGAGATCATGCAGGTGATGGATGACCTGCGCATCGCCGACGTCGATTTCCTCACCATCGGCCAGTATCTCCAGCCCACCGTGAAGCACGCGGCGGTGGCGGAATTCGTCACCCCCGAGGCGTTTGCCGACTACGCGGCATTGGCCCGCGCCAAGGGGTTCCTGCTGGTTTCGGCCACCCCGCTCACCCGCAGCTCCTACCACGCGGACGCCGATTTCGCCGCCCTCCAGGCCGCCCGCGCCGCCGCCGCCTGATGCCGACGCACGCCGAAAGTCGCGCGGTGGCCTACACGCCGGAGCAGTTGTTCGACCTGGTGGCCGATGTCGGCCGCTATCCGCAATTCCTGCCCTGGTGCGTCGGTGCGCGGGTGCGGACCAAATCCGAGACCGAACTGGTGGCGGACCTGACTATCGGTTTCGGCCCCTTCCGCGAAAGCTTCACCAGCCGCGTCGCGCTGGACCGGCCAAGTGGGATCAAGGTGCGCTACGAGAACGGCCCCTTCCGCTATCTCAACAACTATTGGACGTTTTCGTCGGACCCGAAGGGCTGCAAGGTCGATTTCTTCGTCGATTTCGAGTTCCGCAGCCGAATCCTGCAGGCCGCCATCGGCGTGGTGTTCCACGAGGCGGTGCGCCGCATGGTTAACGCGTTCCTCGCCCGGGCGCGGGTGATCTATGGGCCGCCGCATCGGCCGGTACCCGCGCCGGTGACCGTCTGATCGGCATGAGATGGGACTGGAAGCGGTGGTCCGTCCCGTGCTACTGGGCATTTCTCCCATTTTGCGACAACGATGCGTCCAGAAAAAGCGGCACCTCAGAATGATCTGAGCCAAACCCTCGGGCTGGTCGCCAAAGGCGACAAAGCGGCGCTCAGATCCATATATGTGCGTCAATCCGCCCGCATGTTCGGCCTTGCCTTGGCCATCCTGCGCGATCGCGTGGCCGCGGCGGACGCGCTGCAGGAGGGCTTCGTGCGGATATGGCAGCACGCCCGTGACTTCGATCCGCGCCGCGCCGCCGCGGAGGCCTGGATCGCCAGCATGGTGCGCCATACCGCGCTCGATCTCGCACGCCAGCGCGGACGGGAAATCCCGAGCGATGACCCGAGTATCGACGATGGCATCATCGATCCCGAGGCGATTGACGGGCTGCTGGCCACCGAGGCCGGCAAGCGAACCCATGCGGCGTTGCTGCGCATCGATGCGAACAGCCGCCACGGGCTCATCCTCGCTTACGCAAATGGACTATCGTACGGCGAACTCGCTGCCGAGGTTGACCTGCCGGTCGCCAAGATACGGTCCTGGATCCATCGGGCGATGCTGGCGCTTCGAGCGAACGTGACATGAGCGCGAGCATCGGCGCCGAGCGCGCGAGCATCGGGCCAGGGACGGCCGGACTGCCCCCCGGCGCGGCGGGGCGCGAGGTCACGGCGGGCGAGTATGTCGCTGGCCTGCTGGACACCGCCACCGCCCAACGCGTCCGCGCCGCCATGCAGGCCGACGTCGCTTGGCGGGATGCGGTCGTGGAATGGGAGGCACGGCTTGCGCCACTGGCCCTGCTGGTGCGCCCCGAGCCGCCGCCGGGGAATGTTTGGGATCGCATCGAGGCGCGGATAGCCCCGACAGAGGCGCCGCGAGCCCGCAGGGAGGGGCGGCTCAACAAGATCTGGCGCGCATTGGCCGTGGTGATGACGTTGGCCGCCATCGGCATATCCGGCTACGCCTTCTACCCGCGCGCGCTGCAACCCCGGCTGCTGACCGTGCTGGCGAATGATCGCAATTTGCCGGGTGTGCTGGTGGAGCGGGATCGCCGGGGGGATCTGCTGTTCCTCAACGTCGCGGCTGCGACCGGGCGGCAGCTCCAGGCGCCGGCCGGCAAGGCGCTGCAGGTGTGGGCGATCGCATCAGGGGCCCAGGCGCCGACCAATCTCGGCGTCCTGCCCTATGAACCACGCCGCCAGCTGACGATCCCCGCCAGAACCTTCAAGCCGGCCGACCAGATGCTGATCGAGATCTCCGTCGAGCCGGAGGGTGGATCGGTCACCGGCCGCCCATCGGGGCCGACGATCTTTATCGGGCGGTTGTCGCTTGTCGCCCCCGACCAATAGTCGCGCCTCCCCCTGGCGCGGCTGCGCGGTTGCTGCTTGATTGGTGCCCTTGAGTCCTGGAGCCCCCCGATGTCCTACGAGCATTCCTACGCCCCGCCCGCCCAGCCGCGGGGCACCCCGCCGGTGCGCATCAACCTCTATTCCGACACCCAGTCCAAGCCGACGCCGGCGATGAAGGCGGCGATGATGGAGGCCGAGGTCGGTGACGAGCAGGCCGGCACCGACCCGACGATCAACGAGCTGTGCGAGCGCATGGCTGCCTTCCTCGGCAAGGAAGCCGCGGTGTTCATGCCCTCCGGCACGATGTGCAACCAGATCGCCATCATCACTCAGTGCCGTCCGGGCGACGAGATCCTGGCGCATGAGACCGCCCATATCCTCACCAGCGAGGGCAGCGGCGCGGCAGCCTTGGCCGGCGCGCAGATCACCGGCCTGAAGGGCGAGCGCGGCCAGTTCAGCCTCGACACGCTGAAGGGCGCCATCCGCAGCAAGTCCCGCCATTCGCCGCCGCAGCGCATGGTCGAGGTGGAGCAGACCGCCAATTCTGGCGGCGGCACCGTCTGGAAGCTCGAGGACCTCAACGCCATCGCCGATTTCGCCCATGAGCAGGGCATGGTGACGCATATGGATGGCGCCCGCCTCACCAACGCCACCGTCGCCGCCGGCATCGCGCCGTCGGACATGGTGGCGGGATATGACACGGTGTGGCTCGATTTCACCAAGGGCCTCGGCGCCCCGCTCGGCGCCGTGCTGGCGGGCTCGAGCGCGGTGATCGGCCAGGCCTGGCGCTGGAAGCAGCGCATGGGCGGCGCGCTGCGCCAGGGCGGCATCTGCGCCGCGGCGTGCCTCTATTCGCTCGATCACCATGTCGAACGCCTCGCCGAGGACCACACCAACGCCAAGGCGCTGGCCCGCGGCCTCGCGCAGATTCCGGGCATCGTGGTGGAGATGCCGGAGACCAACCTGGTGTTCTTCGACACCACCGGCACCGGCATCGACGCGACCACCCTCAACGCCCGCTGCCGCGAATTCGGCGTCGGCTTCAACGTCAACAAGCAGTGGCGGGCGCGGGCCTGTACCCATCTGGACATCTCCGCCGCCGATATCGATGCGGCGGTGCAGGTGATCCGTGAGGTGGTCGCGAAGGGGGCCTGACAAGGCAGGGAAGCAAGCGGTTCTTTTTTGAAAAAAAGAACCAAAAAACTTTTATCCGATTGCCGTGGAGTTTCCCCGGGGCACTCCGAACCAACGGAGTGAAAAGTTTTTGCTTCTTTTTTCAAAAAGAAGCGCTTGCTTCCTTGCTACCCGCCAAGCCGCGTCGCGATCAGCCGCAACGCCTCGGCCACGGTCGCCTTGCGCACCGCCATCCGATCGCCTGGGAAGATGTGCGAAACGCTCACCGTCGGCCCGCCGCGCCGGGCGCATCCGAACCATACCAGCCCCACCGGCTTGGCCGCCGATCCGCCGCCCGGCCCCGCCACCCCGGTGACCGAGACGGCGATGCTGGCGCGCGAACGCGCCACCGCGCCCTCGGCCATCGCCCGCGCCACCGGCTCGCTCACCGCGCCATGGGCCTCGATCAGCGCCGGATCAACGCCCACCAGCTCCGCCTTGGCCTCGT
>CAIYPH010000123.1 GCA_903928045.1 uncultured Rhodospirillales bacterium | reverse complement strand
CGATCTCGCGCGCGCCGACGGTGGCGGCCAGCGTAAACATCGAGGGCAGGGCGACCGGAATGGTCGCAAGCAGGGCCACCAGCACCAGCGGCGCCATCGTCGTGGCGCTCATGCCGAGGTGCAGCGCCACCGCGATCAGCACCAGCGTCGCGCCGCCATTGAACAGCGCGAGATTGCGCACGACGCGGAAGATCGCCTTCTGCTCGGTGCTTTCGATGTGGGCGGAGCGGATGAGATCGGCACTGCGGGCGAATTTGGTGCGCTCGCCGGTGGCCATCACCGTGCCAATCGCCTCGCCGCGGCGGATCAGGCCGCCGGCGAAGGCGTCAAATCCCGAGGCGGCCTCGACGGGGATCGATTCGCCGGTGAGCATCGACTGGTCGATCAGCACGCCGCCCCCGGTGAGGCGCAGATCGGCCGGGACGACGGCGCCGAGCGAGAGCTTCACCAGATCCCCGCGCACCAGGCCGGCGGCGGGGATTGTCTGCCAGCTTCCATCGCGGCGCACGGCGGCGGTCATCGCGAGGCGGGACTTCAGGGCGTCGAGCGTCGCCTGGGCGCGGCTCTCCTGGAAGAAGGACAAGGCGGCGTTGGCGACCAGCAGGAGCGTGACGGCGGACGCCTCGATGTATTCGCCGAGAGCGAGCTGCAGCAGGATGGCGGCTTCGAGCAGCCATGGGATCGGCGCCCAGAGCTTGCCCAGCGCACGCTGGATGGGGTGCTGGGCGACATCGGCCACCGCGTTCGGCCCATCGGCCGCGAGACGGGAAGCAGCCTCGGCGGAGGTGAGGCCGGAGGGGGGCGTGTCCGGCGGTGGGATTGACATGGATGGACCTCCGCTTCCGCGCCAATCGGGCACGCGATACCGCCCGGCCTGACCGCAGCGGCTTCAGGACTATGGTGGATATCGTGTCGCTGCACCTTTGCATCAACCCCGCAGCAGCAACTCCGGTGCGGCAACTCTGGCGCCGGCCAGCGGGTCGCCACGCGTGGGTTTGACATTCCCATGACAAGTTGGTCGTCCGGCGATTGCGTCAATTGTCGAGCAAAGTTAAAAGTTTGGGAAGCTTGAACACGCCCGCGCCACAAGGGCACCAGCACCCAAGGATCGCATGCGCTCTCCGCAGTCAGACAATGTTGGTACAGCAACGCGGATTCTCGACGTTGCCCAACGTCTCATCCAAGTGCGCGGTTTCAACGCCTTCAGCTATGCCGATGTGGCCGCAGTCATGGATGTGACAAAGGCAAGTCTTCACTATCATTTTCCATCGAAGGCAGTGCTGGGGGAGGCATTGATTGCTCGCTATATAACAAATTTCAAGGCGGCGTTGGATGATATTGAGCGAAAATGCCCGGAATCTCCAATGAGATTGCATGCTTATGCCGAGATATACAGATCTGTAATTGTTGATAAGCGCTGTTGTCTTTGTTGCATGCTGGCTTCCGACTATACGACTTTGCCGCCAGCCATGCAGGCGGGCGTGAGGCGGTTTTTTGAGTACAACCGCGACTGGCTCATCAATGTCCTGCAACGCGGGCTGAGAGAGCGGGAATTGGACTACGCCGGCCCCACAGCAGACGTTGCCGATTTCATCGTGGCCTCGCTGGAAGGGGCGATGCTGACCTGCTGGGTGGATGGCGGGGAGGCCCGATTCGCGCGGATCTCCCAACAGCTGCTCGCCGCGCTCAGCGTCTGCGCGGATGCCTGAGACCGGGCAGCCCGCGAGTTATTTTTGATACCAAGACCAAAAAATATCGGCTCGCCGCGCCGGGTCAGCCCGGTAGGGCCAGCACGTTTTTCGCGAGAATATTCCGCTGGATCTCGTTGGAGCCGCCATAAATCGTGCTCGGCCGCGCCTGGATGAACTGACCGGAGGGGTGCAGGTTGCGGTTGCCCTCCATCGGCTCCAGCAGCCCGGCATTGGCGCCGGCGATATTCATCATCTCGTCGGTGATTTTCTGGAACAGCTCGGTCTGGATCACCTTCAGCATCGAGACATCCGGCCCCAGCGCATCGCCGCGCCGCACGATGTCGACGAAGGTGGCGTGCAGCGCCTTGAGGTCGTCCATCTCCATGCGCAGCCGGGTGAAGCGGTCCTGGAAATTCGGCTCCTCCCAGGTGCCCATGCGCTCGGCCAGCATGCGCAGGCGGCTCAGCGCGTAGCCCGAGAGCTTGGGCGAGCCGAGATAGATGCGCTCGAACCCCAGCAGGTTCTTCGCCATCGTCCAGCCCTTATTGACCTCGCCGACCGTCCAGCGCTTGGGCACGCGGACATTGTCGAAAAACACCTCGCAGAACTCGTCATGCAGATCGATGTTGATGATCGGCCGCACGGTGATGCCGGGGCTGTCCATCGGCACCAGCAGGAAGGTGATGCCCTCCTGCTTCTTGGCGCCGGGATCGGTACGCACGAGCAGAAAGATCCAGTTGGCGTCATTGGCCAGCGTGGTCCAGATCTTCTGGCCATTGACCACCCAATCGTCCCCGTCGGAGACGGCGGAGGTGCGCAGGCTCGCGAGGTCGGAGCCGGCATTGGGCTCGGAATAGCCCTGGCACCAGATATGCTCGCCCGCGAGGATTTTCGGCAGGAACTCGGCGCGCTGCGCATCCGTGCCGTACTGGATCAGCAGCGGCCCGACCATGATGATCCCATGGTCATTGGTGCGCGCCACGCCGTAGCGCTCGAACTCCTCAAGCAGGATGATCTGCTTGCCGGCATTCAGCCCCATGCCGCCATGCTCGCGCGGCCAGCCCGGGCAGAGCCAGCCTTTCTCGGCCAGCTTGAAATACCACACCTTATTGTCCCGCCAGTGCAGGCGCTTGGGCGGGTTGCGCAGCTCTTCGGGATAATTCGCAACCACCCAGTCCCGCACAGTCGCGCGGAAGGTCTCGTCGTCGAGGTCGTTCAGGTCAACAGTCATGCTCAGCGTCCGGTGAAAACCGGCTTGCGCCGGGCAAGGAAGGCATCGCGGCCCTCGGCGTGGTCGGCGGTGAGGAACATCGCCGCCTGGGCGTTGCGCTCCCAATCCAGCGCCTCGGCGAGGCCGCGGCTCATGTAGTTCTTCACCATCGCCAGCGGAATCGGCGCGGCATTGGCGAACTCATCGGCAATCGCCAGCGCCCGCTCCAGCGCCGTGCCATCCGGCACGATCTCGTCGACCATGCCGATCTTGAGCGCATGCGCCGCATCGAACGGCGCGCCACGCAGAAAAATCTGCCGTGCCGGACCTTCGCCGACGCGCTTGGGCAGCGTGTGCAGCAGGCCGAAATCCGGCACCAGGCCGAGGCGGTTGAAGGGCGAGACGAATTGCGCGCCCTGTGCCGCCACCACCGTGTCGCAGCAGGTCGCCACCCCCATCCCCGCGCCGGCCGCCCAACCCTCGACGGCGGCGATGAACGGCTTGGCACTCTCGATCATCAGCCGCACCAGGCGATGGGTGATCCGGAATCGCTCCCGCCCGCCGGCGAAATCGGCGGCGTTCATGCCGCTGATATCCCCGCCCGAGCAGAACGTGCCGTCCGAGCCGGTGATCACCACCGCGCGCACCGTGCTATCCGCCTCGATGCGCTCGATCGCAGCGATCATCTCCAGGCGCATTGCCATGGCGAGCGCGTTCTTGCGGGCGGGCTGGTGCATGGTGAGCACAGCCGTCGCGCCTTGGCGGGATTCGAGCAGCATCGTCACGAAAAATACCCTTCAGCAGTAAGAAAGCGGTTCTTTTTTGAAAAAAAGAACCAAAAAACTTTTATCCATTTTGCCGCGGAGTTTCCCGGGAGGCCGAGAAGCAAACGGATAAAAGTCTTTTTGCTTCTTTTTCTTCAGAAAAAGAAGGCCTTCCCTCACTCATCATCCTCCGGCGCCACCGCCGCAAACCGCCCGCGATGCAGCGCCGCGCCGCCAT
>CAIYPH010000122.1 GCA_903928045.1 uncultured Rhodospirillales bacterium | reverse complement strand
GGCCGATCCGCTGCTCGACCCGCATCGGATTCCAGGGCATGTCATAGTTCACCAGCGCGCCACAAAATTGGAAATTCAAGCCTTCCGCTGCCGCGTCCGTGCAAAGCAGGACATCCGCCTCCCCATCCCTGAACCGGCGCTTCACTTCGTCGCGGCGGATCACTCGCCAAGTCCCATCGTTCGATGGAACCTGTCCGCCGCGCCCCGAGAAACACATGATCCGCAGATTGGGATCGCGTCCGATTTCACCGCGCAGCATATCCATCGTGTCGGTAAATTGCGTGAACACCATCACCTGCGGGTAGCCCTTGGCCTTCAGTTCGCCGATGGTAGTGCGCAGTTTCTCCGCCTTGGTATCCGGCGGCAATTGGCGGATCATCGCCAGTAGGCCCTCAATGTCCGACTTTTCTTCCAGTGCCAGCGCAGCCTGTTCCAACCGCGCGGCTTCATCGCTGTCGGGTTCGTCGCCTCCGCCAGGATCGTCCAGCCCCTCTTCCAGGTCGGCCTGCCGTCCGGTCACCGGCTGATTCGCAATCGCCAGCAAATGATTTTCCAGCGTCCGACGGAGCGCGAAGAAGCTGCTCGCCAGCCGGCGCCGGTAGATCGTCATGACGAACCCGATGGCATTCCGTTGCTGTGCGGTCGCCTGATTGTAGGTCGAGGAAATATAGTCCTCCACGGCGTCATAAACGCGCCTTTCGTCCACCGTAAGGTGGATAAAGGCATCATGCACGTTCCGGTCCGCGATGCGGGTCGTAATTTTCCCCGCCTTGAAATACTGCCGCAGCAATGCGCGGGTGTGCCGGGAGATCAGCCGTTTAATTGGCGTATGCAAGCGCATCAGCCGAAGCGCCGCCTTGCGGTCTGCGGTTTCCAATTGCCGGCGAGGCGTACTCGCGGTGTCGCGCAGCGCGCGCAGCACCCGTCTGGCACCGATGGCGTTCGCCACCCCCATCCGCTGCATTTCCGACGCTGGCACTTCCCCATAGGTGCGCTCGACCGCTCGGAACATGCCCGCCAGCCGGTCGAACGCCTCATGGCTGGGATTATCCACCAGTGCCTCATCGAAGTATCGCAGGAACGCCGGTTCGCTCCACTCGGGGGGCAGTCCGAGCAGGCTCAGCAGGTCGAACACCTCAACCGGGTGCACTTGCATCGGGGTAGCGGTCAGCAGCACCAGACCCTGCGTGCGTGCCCGCAGTGCCCGCATCAGGGTCAGCAGGGCGTTCGGCCCGCCCTCGCTCGCGGTGCCCGCTGCCCGCCTACGTGCGTGGTGCGCTTCATCGAGAATAATCAGGTCGTATGGGTCGGCGGCTTCCAGCAATTCCGGTTGCCGGTCCGTTCGGCGAACAAGATGGCTGGACACGATCACAGCCGGTTCCCGGTGCCATGCGTCCCGCCCAACCACGCGCTCGGTTCTGCCTTGCATTGCCGGAGAAGAAATCCAAACGAGTTTCTGGCCATCGTAAATCGGCCAATTCAGGTTGAATTTCTCGCGTAGCTCCAACTGCCACTGCGAACACACATTCTTCGGCGCCATGATCAGAATGCGTTTCGCTCGGCCAGCCAACCAAGCCTGCCGCACCAGCAATCCCGCTTGCACCGTTTTCCCCAACCCCACCTCATCCGCGATCAGCAGCTTCGGCGGCCAATTGTCGTACATCCGGCGGAAGGCCTGCACCTGATGCGGCCAGGGGGTGACCGCCGAAGTGATTTCACCCACCCGCACCCCGCCGTGGGGAAGGCGTGGCGCCGCCGCGATAAAATCCCATACCGCCTTACGGAGATCGACCGGCGGCATGACCGGTTCCGGCTCCGGCGGTGGCGCTACCGGCGTTGCCTCGGGTGCCGGTTGGGATTCCATCGTCAGCCGAGCCGGCTTGTCATCCGGCGGCGGGAGGAACCGCAGCAAATCGTCTCGCACAGCAGTCGGAACATCCAACGTGATGACGTGCTTCGCCTGATCCGTCCAAAGTATCGCGAAATTCGCGTCTTCCTCATCGACTCGCTCGGCGTCTTTCCACGACAGGAAGACGTTCAGGCTTTCCCAGTTCCGCGTCCAACCGGCCTCCGTCTCGTTCAACGAGCCATTGAATGCCAGCCGGTCGCCGGTTTTGTCCTCAATGATGCCCGCCTTTTCGTGGAACAGCCCCTCGGTTGGGATGGGGCGGCGGTGTTCGTCGCAAGGGATGCCCACACGGACTTCCAGGCGCCCCTCCGCCACCATCCACGCCAACAGTTCCAGCGCCTGTCCCATGCCCGCGTCCGCCGGCATCAACGGGGTGGCAGCCAAGTGCTGCTCCACCAGCGTGCGCAGCCCCGCACCTTTCTCGATGGCGGCGATTTCCGGCGGGTCCAGCGTGCAACCTACGATCATCCGCATCCGCCCGCCGTTCAGCACCAGACCTTCGATTCCCCGCGCCGCCAGCGCCAGGGCGGACGCTTTGAAGTAGCCGGTCAGACGGTCATAACGGACTGCGGTTTCCAGCGCCGGCTCATAGAGCAGCTTCACCAGATCGCCATGATCCGGGGTGTATTTAACCCGCCAATGCTGATCTTGCAGAATGCTCATGCAACGACCGCTGGCTGGCGAGTATCGGTCGGCAGCAGTGGCAACACCAATCGGTGTGCTTCGTCGGATAGAGCCTCTTGATGTTCAATCGACTCTTCGCGACCAGCAACCCAGAGGAGTGCCTGATATAGGTGGTAGGCGTCGGTCGCGCCAGCCGGAGCGCCAAGCACCGGATGCAAAGAGGATACTTGAAGTTCACTGGCCTTGCGCGCCTCGGAAGACCGCCCGACGGCGGCATCGTTTCCAGTGCGCAGGATGTGGAGAATGCGCGCGGCGCGAATTTTGCCCCACTTCGTCGCGACGGGACCATTGATCCATTCGACCAGCTTTTCAGGTGCGATCCTAATTTCAAGCCAAGCCCGCAACTCTGCCACAACTTCGGCCGAGCGTGGCAGTCGTTCACGAAGGAAGTCCAGGGCTGGCGTTCGGTTCATCCAATTCGCGTTGTGAATCTTACGCAGCCGGTCTTCGCCGCCTATTGTCAGGCCGTTCGTACAAATCAGGCGGACCCAGCGAATCGCGAGTTCGAACGACCGGCTCCGGTCCACGGAATTCCACAGAACAAGTTCGGCTTTGATTACGTCCGATGCCTGCATTTCCACAGGCGCGTGAGGCATTGAGACCTGGACGCGCAGGCGTTCTCCGTATTCCGACAGCCACGCGGTGGCGACGATCCCCTTAGGGTCCCAATTTTGTTCGGTATAGGCCTCGCACAGCCAATCCAAAGCGTCCGCGTGCTGTATCAGGGCATATCTTTTTGATACGGTGGCCACTGGTACACGTCGTAGGTCGTTTGGCTCCGGCTCTCGGAGGATCAAATCGAGATACTCGTTGAGCGCATTGCCGTAGGTCAATGGCGCGCGCGTGAACCGTGGCATCTCGTTTGCCAGAGCGGACAGTGGTCCTTGCAGCCGAACCACCGGCTGTCCCAGCCATTTTGTGCTATCCGTGACGATTTGTTGCCGGTCCATGTATCACGCGGCCCCTGCTTCTGCCCACAGATGCAATTGCTCCGGCGCGTCCACCTGGGCGCTGAACGCCAATTTGCGCAGGTTCTCCAACGCCTCGAAATCGCTGCTGGCGGCACCGAGGTCGCCATCCAGATCGATGCCGGAGAATGCTTTGCCGACCGGCAGCACTTCCAGCACCGCTTCCAGGGCGGCGAAGAACATCGCTTCCTTGTCCACGCCGGTCTTGGCCAGCATCTCCTGCGCGGCTTGCAGCGTGCGGGTGCGGCCGAAATGCGCGGCGTGGTGCAGCGCGTCGATCATGCCGCGCGAGCCGTCGGCGGGGCCGAGCGCGCCTTTGGCGGCGCGGCGGGCGGAGTCCCACAGGATTAGGTCGCTGCCCTTCTTTTCCACCAGAACGCCGACCACCTGCTTATCGAGATCGACGCCTACCGCTCGGCCGAGACGCAACGCTTCGTCGTAGGGGAAGACCGGCGCCCGGAAGGCATCCCAGGCCAGGACGAAGAAGGACGTCAGGGGGTCGAGTTCGTCATTGCCCTTCATGTGCGTCAGTTGTTCCAGCCGCCAGCGCTTCACCTCCCGCCGCGCGGCATCCAGCGCGACTTCCGGGGTGACGGCGTAGGGGTCCCATTCTTCCTCGAACATTTCGGCTTGGCGGCGGCGTTTCAGTGCCTCGGGCTTCGGGCGGGGGGTGCCGCGTTTGAGCGGCCAGTGGCGGGAGAATTCCTCCAACGCCGGACCGAAGCAGGCGAGGTAAAGATCGACGCCGCCGATACCGGCTTGCTGGAATTCCGTCACGCGGGCACGGACGGCGCGCGCCACCAGGGGTTCGACATCCTCCCAGTAGTCGGTTGCGGCGCTGGCGATGGGGGTCAGACGTGGACGGCAAACGAGAAAGATCGTGCTGTTGGCGGCGGACTTGTCCTTGATGTGCAGGCTGCCTTCGGCTTCGGTGTTGATCGGCCAAGAGGCGGTGATGGTGAAGCCGG
>CAIYPH010000121.1 GCA_903928045.1 uncultured Rhodospirillales bacterium | reverse complement strand
GGATATGCCCGGTGGTGCCGATGCCGATGGCCTCGGGCGCGTTCATCGCCGCGGCGGCGACGAACACGGCGGCAAGGCCGACCAGGGAATGGACGGCCGCGACCAACTGCGGCAGCGCCGTCATCTGGATGCGCAGCGCCAGCACCGTGCCGATGGCGCCGCCAATCCCCATGCCGAGCACAATCAGGCCGATGCCGGGCAGCGACATGCCGTGATGGATGAGGGTGGCGAGGATGGCGATGGCCATGCCGGCCATGCCCATCTGGTTGCCGCGCCTGGAGGTCTCGGGATGCGAGAGGCCCCGCAGCGCCAGGATGAACAGGACGGCGGCGACGAGGTAGACGAGGGAGGTGATCGAGGCGGACATGGATCAGCGCCCCTTCCGCTTGAACATCGAGAGCATTCGCTGGGTCACCACGAAGCCGCCGAAGATATTCACCGAAGCGAGCGTGACCGCGATGAAGCCGAAGCCCATCGCCCAGCCGGACACGGCGAGCCCGGTCGCCAGCATGGCGCCCACCACGATCACCGAGGAGATCGCGTTGGTGACGCCCATCAGCGGCGAGTGCAGAGCCGGGGTGACGTTCCACACCACGTGGTAGCCGACGAAGCATGCCATCAGGAAAATGGCGAACAGAAAGATGAAAGGCTCCACCGCCTCGGCGACCTCGGGGGTAGTGGCGGCGAGGGCGCGTGCGGCCTGGGCCAGCGCGTCAGCCTGGTTGGCAAGTTCGGCGAGTGTCATTGCGCTCTCCTCAGGCCGCCGCGGCGGGCAGGAACTGCGGGTGCACCACGGCACCTCCGCGGGTCAGCATGGTGCCCTTGATGATGTCATCGGTCTCGGGGAGCTTGGGGGCCTTGGCCTCCTTGTCCCAGAACGTGGTGAGGAAGGTCAGCAGGTTGCGCGAATACAGCGCGCTGGAAGCGACCGCGATGCGGCCGGGCCAGTTCCGCCAGCCGAGGATGCGCACCCCGCCAGGGGTGACGAACTCGGTGCCGGGCTGGGTCAACTCGCAATTGCCGCCGGCGTCGGAGGCGAGATCGACGATCACGCTGCCGGCGCGCATGCTTTCGACCATCGCCGTGGTGACGATGGTCGGCGCCTTGCGGCCCATCACCAGGGCGGTGGTGATGACGATATCGTTCTTCGCCACCGTGGTGGCCATCAACTCGGCCTGCTTGCGGCGGAAGGCGTCGCTCATTTCCTTGGCGTAGGCGCCCTTCTGGGCCGCCGTCTCGTCATCCTCGACGCCGACGAAGGTGGCGCCGAGGGATTTGATCTCCTCCTTGGCGGCCGGCCGCACGTCAGTGGCCGACACGATCGCCCCGAGGCGGCGCGCGGTGGCGATGGCCTGGAGTCCTGCGACGCCGGCGCCCACTACGAACACACGTGCCGGCGGCACGGTGCCGGCGGCCGTCATCATCATCGGGAAGCCACGTTCGAAGGCCGATGCCGACTCAATCACCGCGCGATAGCCGGCGAGATTTGCCTGGCTCGACAGCACGTCCATTGACTGGGCGCGGGTGATGCGGGGCAGGAGTTCCATCGCCGCGCAGTCGATCCCGGCGGCGGCCAGCGTGTCGGTGAGGCCAGGGCTCGCGAAGGCGTTGGCGATGCAGACCAGCAGCGCACCGCGCGGGATCAGCGCCAGCGTCTCGGCTTCAGGCACCTGCACCGCGAAAACCACGCCGGCTCCGGCGAGGGCGGCAGCTGCGTCAGGGGCGATCTCCGCGCCGGCGGATTGGTAATCCGCGTCGGACATCGCGGCATGCACCCCGGCACCGGTTTCGACCGCGACCGTCAGGCCGAGTCCGATCAATTTCTTGACCGTGTCGGCCGTGGCTGCAACGCGGGTTTCGAACGCCGCTCGTTCCTTCAAGACCGCCAGGCGCATCCGTCAATCCTTTCCCGGTGACGAGTCCGGCAGGGAGCGGCCGGCCCGTCCATGAGTTGGCGCCATATGCCTCCGCGGCCCGCGCGCACGCAATAGTAGTGTGGTGCGAAGGTGTGATGTTCCCATTAACGGCGATGCCCGCCGCATCAACTCAGGGATGCGGCGGGCACACGACTTGGGGCGGGAAGGCGGGATCAGTCGGTCTCAGTCTCGCCCGCCGCCTTGCGGGCGCCGCGCTTACGCATCGCCTTGCGCAGATCGCCGAAGGACTCGGTGATTTCCTCGCTGTGCGTGGCGACCAGCTTGTCGTCGGCGCGGCGCACCCACTCGGCCAGATCGGAGATCCGGGCGGCGAGGGTGAGGAATTCCAGCTCAGAGGCACGCTCGCGCATGGTGTTGCGGTTGGCGATCCAGGCCTTGGCTTCGGTGACTTCATCTGGCGTCAGCGCCGCAAGTGCGGCGGCGTTGAGGCTGCCGTTGAGCAGGTTAATGGAACCGACCGGCTTCGACTGCAACTTGTCGCTGCCTTCCTCGCGGACTGTCTTGACCAGCTGGACGCTGTTACCGCGAACTCGATAATGCATTGGTGTTCTCCAATCCCACCGGAGCGGGGGGGTAGGTGTCAGTGGCTCCGTGTGATCATCATATTTACGCAGTCCAGCAGATGCAAGGAATATCGCCCGCAATGGCGACTTCTCACGCGAGTGTTACGTCAGCGAGCGACAACCTCGGGATTCACCACGCGAATTGGAGCGCCGGATTGGAATGCCGCGATGTTTTCCACCGACTGAACGTGGAAGGACGCCATGTTGTCCTGCGAGACATAGCCGACATGCGGCGTCAGCACGGTGTTGGGCGCGGTCCGCAGCGGGTGATCGGCGGGCAGCGGCTCCTGGGCGTAGACGTCGAGCGCCGCGATGATGCGCCCCGCGCGGACCGCCTCCAGCAGGGCGGCCTCGTCGATCAGCGGGCCGCGGGAAGTGTTAATGAGGATGGCGCCCGGCTTCATGCGGGCGATATCGGCCGCCCCGAGCGTGCCGCGGGAGCGAGGAGAGAGCACCAGATGGATGCTGACCGCGTCGCTCTCGGCCAGCAGCACATCCTTCTCCACCCGCGTGGCGCCACATTCGGCCGCGCGGGCATCGGTGAGGTTGGGGCTCCACGCCAGCACGCGCATGCCGAGCACGCGGGCGAATTCGGCGACGCGGCCGCCGATCTTGCCGAGGCCGATGAGGCCGAGTGTGCGGCCGTAGAGGCCGAGGCCGGGCGGCACGTTCTGCTGGAAGCGGCCGGCGCGGATTTCCGCGTCGCCCAGCGGGATGCGGCGCGCGGCGGCGAGCAGCAAGGCGAGGGCCAGCTCCGGCGTGTCATTGCCTGAGCCGTTCGGCGCGGTGTTGCAGACCATGATGCCGCGCTCGGTGCAGGCCGCGGTATCGACGGCGGCGTTGCGCGGGCCGGTGAAGCTCAGCAGGCGCAGCTTGGGTAGCCGCTCGATCACCTCGCGGCCGAGCCAGGTGCGTTCGCGCATGGCGACGATGACATCGAATCCCTCCAGCGCTGCCACCGTGGCATCGGGCCCCGCGAATCCCTCGCGGAAAATCACCGTCTCGCCGCCAAGCGAGGCCCAGTCGGCCGACGCCGCGGCGATTCCCTGCCAGTCGTCCAGTACTGCGATGCGCATGATCTGCCTCCCCATTGTTCGCGGCCGAGCCTGCGTCGGTTGCGCGTGGGAGGCAAGTTGCCTTTGGGCGGCAAGAAGGGGCATTGAGGCGCCGGAAACGAGGAGGCTTGCATGGAGACCATCGGGATTGTCGGCGCCGGGCTGATCGGCCGCGCCTGGGCCATCGTGTTCGCCCGCGCGGGCTTCGCGGTGAAGATCTGGGACGTGATGCCCGCGGCCACCGGCGCCGCCCGAGGCTTCATCGCCGAGCGGCTGCCGGAGCTACGCGCCGCCGGGCTGCTGGCCGATGAACCTGACGCCGTGCTGGCCCGCATCACCCCGGTGGCCACGCTGGCCGAGGCGGTCACCGGTGTTGCGCATGTGCAGGAGAACGGGCCGGAGCGGGTGGCCGACAAGGCGGCCCTGTTCGCCGAGATGGACCGGCTGGCGGCGCCCGAGACGGTGCTGGCGAGTTCCACCAGCGGCATCCCCGCCAGCGCCTTTACCGAGGCGCTCCCCGGCCGCGCCCGCACCCTGGTCGCCCATCCCGTCAACCCGCCCTACCTGATCCCCGTTGTCGAGCTGTGCCCGGCGCCCTGGACCGACGCGAACGTGGTCGCCCGCACCCGCGCGCTGATGGAGCGGGCCGGCCAGGTACCGGCCACCGTGAACCGCGAGGTGACCGGCTTCGTGCTGAACCGCTTGCAGGTCGCGCTGGTCTCCGAGGCGATGCGGCTGGTGGCCGACGGGGTGATCTCGGCGGAGGACGTCGATGCCACGGTGAAGCACGGGCTCGGGCTGCGCTGGTCCTTCATGGGGCCGCTCGAGACGATTGACCTCAACGCCCCGGGCGGCCTCGCCGATTATCTCGCGCGCTATGGCGGGCTCTACGCCAAGGTGCAGGAGGAGACGCAGCCGCTGGCGCTGACGCCGGAGCTGGTCGCCGGGCTCGATGCCGCACGGCGCGCCGTGCTGCCGCTCGAAGGCCAGGCGGCGCGGCAGGCATGGCGCGACCGGCGGCT
>CAIYPH010000120.1 GCA_903928045.1 uncultured Rhodospirillales bacterium | reverse complement strand
CGATCTCGCTCAGGATGCACCCGCTTTTGCCCCGCCCACGGAGGCTGCGCCCGACGCCGCATTCGAGCGCAACCTCGGCGAATTGATTGCCGCAGCCAAACGCGCGCGCCCCGACCTCATCGCCGCCGAGGTGACGCCGGAGGGCGGGCTGATCCTGTGGTCGCGCAGCGTCTACGGGCGCAAGGATTTCGGCGTCAACGAGGCGCGAGTCACCGCCTGGCTCGCCGCCATCGAGAAAGCCCTCGCCCAAGACTGATTTTCCCGGAGACCCCACCATGCGCGGCCTGGCCCCTTTCCTGCGTGACGCCTGGCGCCTCGCGAAACCCTATTTCGCCGGCTCGGACGAACGCTGGTCCGCTCGGGCCTTGCTCGCCGCCATCGTGGTACTGAACCTCGCGCTGGTCGGCATGTCGGTCGTGCTGAATTTCTGGAACCGCGCCTTCTACAACGCTTTGCAGGACAAGGACTGGCAAGGCTTCGTCGACCTGCTGTTTTTCTACCGGGTGGACAAGGAAGGATTCATGCCCGGCTTCTGCGTGGTCGCCGGGTTCTACATCGTGGTCTCGGTCTATCGCACCTACCTCAACCAATGGCTGCGGATCCGCTGGCGGCGCTGGATGACGGAGCAGTATCTCGCCTCCTGGCTCGCCGATCGCGCCTATTACCGCATCAGCCTGGAAGCGTCAGCGAATGGCAAGGGGATCGGGACTGACAACCCGGACCAGCGTATCGCCGAGGATCTGTCGAGTTTCGTCACCGACACGCTGGCGCTGAGCCTCGATCTGCTGTCCAACGTGGTCACGCTGGCGAGCTTCCTCGGCATTCTCTGGGGTCTGTCGGGCTCGATGACGGTGATGGGGTACAACATCCCCGGCTACATGGTGTGGGCGGCGCTGGTGTATTCGGTGTTCGGCACCTGGGTGACTCATCTGGTCGGCCGGCCGCTCTCGGCGTTGAATTTCCGCCAGCAGCGGGTGTAGGCGGATTTCCGCTTCGCGCTGGTGCGGCTGCGCGAGAACGTGGAGGGGATTGCGCTCCACGGCGGCGAGGCGGAGGAGCATCGCGGGCTCGATGGGCGATTTGCCGCGGTGGTGGCCAATTGGTGGCAGATCATGCAGCGGACCAAGCTGTTGAACGCGCTGATTGCCGGCTACAATCAGGCCGCCATCATCTTCCCAATCGTGGTCGCCGCCCCCCGCTATTTCTCGGGCGCGATGGCGCTGGGCGATCTGACGCAGACGGCCGATGCGTTCGGTAATGTGCAGGGCGCGATGTCCTGGTTCGTGGGCGCCTATAGTTCGCTGGCGAGCTGGCGGGCCACTGTCGAGCGTCTCTCGACCTTCGAGCGCGCCATCGCCGCCGCACGGCGGGGGCACGCCGATCTCGCGATGAAGGATGACGCGATGTTCGGCCTGGAGGGGGCGACACTGGCGCTGCCGGGGGGGCAGACGCTGGTGGAGGATGCCGGGCTGCATTTCACGCGCGGCCAATCGGTGGTGGTGACGGGACGTTCGGGCTCCGGGAAATCGACGCTGTTCCGGGCGATGGCCGGAATATGGCCGTTCGGGAAGGGAACGGTGCATCGCGGAAGCGGCACCTCGCTGTTCCTGCCGCAGCGGCCCTATTTGCCGCTCGGCACGCTGCGTCATGCGCTGACCTATCCGATGCGCGCCGACCAGTTCGCCGATGCCGAGGTGGCGGAGGTGCTGGATGCCGTAGGGCTCGGCCATCTCGCCGGGCAGCTCGACGAGGCGGATGCCTGGGCGCAGCGGCTTTCCGGCGGTGAGCAGCAGCGGCTGGCGATCGGGCGGGCCTTGCTGGTGAAGCCGGACTGGCTGTTCCTCGACGAGGCGACCGCGAGTCTCGACCCCGCGGCGGAGGCGGCGCTGTATCGTTTGCTGCGGGCGCGGTTGCCGGCGACGACCGTGGTGTCGATCGCGCATAGCCCGGCGGTGGCGGCGTTTCATGACCGCCATGTCGTGCTGGTGCGGCCGACGGATGGGCCGGGGGTTTTTCGCGACGCGGTAAGTTGAGGGAGCAGGCTGACATGACCCGTGGAATGGTATCCGCCGCCCAGCCCGAGGCCGCCGAGGCGGGGGCCGATGTGCTGCGCGCCGGCGGCAATGTGGTGGATGCCGGCATCGCCGCCGCTTTGGTGCAAACCGCCGTCGATCCGCAGATGTGCGGCATCGCGGGGATGGGCAATATGCAGATCCTGCTGCCGGGCCAGGGGATCCACACGACGCTCGATTTCCATGGGCGTTCGCCGTTGGCGGTGCGGCCGGAGATGTGGGAGAACCGCATTATCCGCGAGGCGGATGATGGCTGGGGCTTCATCCTCGAGGGGCGGGTGAACGAGTTCGGCTATCAGGCGATCACCTCGCCGCGCACTCTGGCCGCTTTCGATACCGCGCTGACGCGTTTTGGCACGCGCTCGTTGGCTGATCTGCTGCCGGCGGCGATCGACTACGCGCGTGGCGGCTGCCTGGTGCGGCCGCATGTCGCGCAATGGTGGAACCAGCCGCCGACCAATGGGCGGCCGGCTAATATCGACGTGGTGCTCGGCTCGCCCGCGGCGCGGAAGATCTACGGCAAGGCCAGCGGTGGTGCGCTCGGCGTGGGCGATACGCTGGTGAACCCGGACATGGCGCGCACGCTGGAGCGCATCGCCGCCCATGGCGCGGCCGATTTCTACCAGGGCGGCATCGCGCGGGAGATCGTGGCGGACATGGCGGCCAGTGGCGGGCTGCTCACCATGGAGGACCTCGCCGATTGCGGGCCGGAGGAGACTGCGCCGCTGTGGGGGCTCTATCGCGGCCTCGGCATCGCCACCAATCACCCGCCGGGCGGTGGGGTGATGCTGATCGAGATGCTCAACATCCTGGAGAATTTCGACCTGCGGGCGATGGGGCACAACTCGCCGGAGTATATCCGCGTGGTGTCCGAGGCGATTAAGTTCGCGACCGCCGACAAGGACGCGTAGGTGGGTGATCCCCGCTTCTTTCCGGTGCCGATGGCGGAGCTGACCTCCAAGGAGTACGCGGCTGCGCAGGCCGAGCGCATCCGGCGGCACGAGAAGGCGCATGTGCACCGCTTCAATTCGGGCGGGGCGGAGAGCAAGCACACCACGCATGTGTGTGTGATGGACGAGGCAGGTAATGCCTTCACCATGACCCATACGCTCGGCCAGCCCTCGGGCGTGGTCACCGAGGGACTAGGCTTTATGTATAACGGCGCGATGTCGGTGTTCGATCCGCGGCCGGGCCGGGCGGGTTCGCTGGCGCCGGGGAAGGCGCGGTTCTCGGCGCTGTCGCCGACCATCGTGTTCAAGGATGGGGCGCCGTTCCTGACGCTGGGGTCGCCCGGCGCGACCTACATCACCATGGGCAATTTGCAGGTGATGCTGAACGTGATCGAGTTCGGCATGACGGCGGAACAGGCGGTCGGCGCGCCGCGCTTTGCCGCGGTGTCGGACACGATCGAGATTTCGAACCGCATTTTGCGCTCGGCGGAGCGGGATTTGCTGGCGCAGGGGTATCCGGTGAAGCGGGTGGCGCACAGCTATACGTTTGCCTGGGTGCACGCGATCCGCTGCGTGAATGGGGTGCTGGATGGCGGGGCTGATCCGGCGACCGGGGGGTTGGTGGTGGGGGTTTGAGGAAGGGAGCGCTTCTTTTTGAAAAAAGAAGCAAAAAAAATTTGGCTCTATTAGCGAATCATATGCGTAGTTCATATTAGGTTCAATCGTTTGGACGTATCGAGGATTGTGACGATGG
>CAIYPH010000119.1 GCA_903928045.1 uncultured Rhodospirillales bacterium | reverse complement strand
TTGAAGGCGCGGCCGATCGCTTCGCACAGTCCGCCGATGGCCATCACGAAGCGACGGATCGCCTCTGGGGTGCCTTCGGGCAGGCGGGGGGTGTGGAAGTGATGGAACATGTTGGTATGCTTAATCTCATCGTCACCGACATGCAAGAGAAAAAATGCACGCCGGTGAAGATTTTTTGCGGAAGGCGGGAAGAAAGCGGATAAAAGTTTTTTGCTTCTTTTTTTCAAAAAAGAAGCGCTTGCCTTGCTACCCGAGCGGCGTATGGCACCGCACCCCATGCCCCGGGGCAAGTTCAACGTAGGGCGGGGCCTCGGCGCGGCAGCGGGGGGTGGCGATAGGGCAGCGGGTATGGAATTCGCAGCCGGAGGGGCGGTTGCGGGGGGAGGGGATTTCGCCGGAGAGGGGCGGGGCGTCGCGGCGGAGGTCGGGGTCCGGTTGGGGGACGGCGGCGAGGAGGCCGGCGGTGTAGGGGTGGGCGGGGCGGCGGAAGATCGTGGGGGTTGGCCCCTGCTCGACGATGCGGCCGAGATACATGATGCCGATGCGTTGGCTGACGTGGCGGATGACCGGCAGGTTGTGGGTGACGATGAGCAGCCCGGTGCGGTGTTCGGCCTGGAGGGTGGCGAGGAGGTTGAGGGCCTCGCCTTGCACGGAGACATCGAGCCCGGCGGTGGGTTCGTCGGCGATGACCAGTGCGGGATTGAGGGCCAAGGCGCGGGCGAGGCCGACGCGGCGGGCCTGGCCGCCGGAGAGCTGGTGGGGGAACATGGGGAGGAATTTGGCGCCGAGGCCGACCATGTCGATGAGACGGCGGGATTCGGCGGCGAGGTCGCGCTCGATGCCGTGGATGCGGAAGGGTTCGGCGAGCAGGCTGGCGATGGTTTTGCGCGGGGAGAGGGAGGCCACGGGGTCCTGGAACATCATGCCGATGTGGCGGCGGATGGGGCGGAGCGCGCGGTCGGAGCCGCCGGCGATGGGGTGGCCGCGGAAGCGGATGGAGCCGGCCTGGTGCGGCACCAGGCCGATGATGGCGCGGGCGAGGCTGGTTTTGCCGGAGCCGCTTTCGCCGACCAGGCCGTAGGTTTCGCCGGGCGCGATGCGCAGGGAGGCGCCGATGACCGCGGCGACGCGGCGGGGCGCGTTGGGGGACAGGAGGGCGCGCCAGCCGCCGTGGATCGGGTAGCTGATGCCGAGGCCGTCGATGTCGAGCAGGTCAGCCATCGCCGGCCCTCACGCAGCTTGCCTGGTGGGTGGGGGTGATGGCGTGGCGGGGCGGCGGGGCGGCGCAGGCGGGGAGGGCGGCGGGGCAGCGGGCCTGGAAGACGCAGCCGGGGGGCAGCGCGGCGAGGTCCGGCAGGGCGCCTGGGATGGTCGGCAAGGGGAGGCGGCCTTCGGGGACGCGGGCGGGGTCACAGTCCAGCAGCAGGCGGGTGTAGGGGTGGCGGGGATTGTGGAAGATGTCGCGCACCGGGCCGCGCTCGACGACTTCGCCGGCGTACATCACCACCACCTCGTCGCAGAGCTCGGCGATGAGGCCGAGGTTGTGGGAGACGAAGAGGATGGCGCCGCCGAGATCCTGGCGGAGGGCCTTGAGGAGGTGGACGATCTGCGCCTCCAGCGTGACATCGAGCGCGGTGGTGGGTTCGTCGGCGATCAGCAAGGCGGGGCGCATGAGCAGGGCCATGGCGATGGCGATGCGCTGGCGCATGCCGCCGGAGAAGCGGTGGGCGTAGTCGTCGATGCGCCTGGTGGCGTCGGGGATGCCGACGCGCTCCAGCATCGCCACCGCTCGGGCGCGCTTTTCCGTGCGTGTTTCGCGGGCGCGGTGCTGGATGTCGATCATCTGGGTGGCGATCGATAGCACCGGGTTGAGCGAGGTCATCGGGTCCTGGAAGACGGTGGCGATGGCCGGGCCGCGGATGGCGCGCAGGCGGGCAAGGGGGGCGGCGAGCAGATTCTCGCCGGCGAAGCCGATGGTGCCGCTGGTGACCTCGGCATTGGGGGCGAGGAGGCCGAGGATGGCGGCGATGAGGGTGGATTTGCCGCAGCCGCTTTCGCCGACGATGCCGAGGATGCGGTTGGGTGCGATCTCGAGATCGACATCGCGCAGGGCGCGCAGGCGGCCGCGGCGGCTGCGATAGGCGACGCTGAGATTGCGCACGCTGAGGACGGGTGGCGCGGTCATGGTTCGCGTTGCAGCCGCGGGTCGAACACGTCACGCAGGCCCTCGCCGAGGAAGGTGAAGCCGATGGTGGTGAGAACGATGGGGGCGCCGCCGGCGATGACGGGCCAGGGGGTGTCGCGGATGAAGGAATAGCCGTCGTTGAGGATCGAGCCCCAGCTGGGGGTGGGCGGGCGGACGCCGAGGCCGAGGAAGGAGAGGCCGGATTCGATGGTGATGACGACGGGGATTTCCATGCTGGCGAGGATGAGCAGCGGACCGATGAGGTTGGGCAGCACGTGGTGCAGCAGGACGCGGATGGCGCCGGCGCCCATGGCGCGTTCGGCGAGGACGAATTCCTGGGATTTGAGCGACAGGGTCTGGGTGCGGACGATGCGGCCGTAGACGGGGGTGGTGGTGATGATGACGATGAGGATGATGGTGGAGAGGCTGGGGCCGATGAGGGTGACGACGGCCAGCGCGAAAAGGACGGTGGGGAAGGAGCGCACGGCGTCGAACAGCAGGATCAGGGCGTTGTCGAGCCAGCGCGGTCCGTAGCCGGCGGCCATGCCGAGGATGGCGCCGAGGCCGAGGGCGCCGGCGACCGAGACGATGGAGACGTAGAGGGCGATGCGGCCGCCATGGAGCACGCGGGCGAGAATGTCGCGGCCGAGATGGTCGGTGCCGAGGAGGTGGGCGAGATCGGGCGGCAGCAGGCGCTGGCGGACGTTGAGCGCGGTGGGGGACCAGGGGGTGAGCCAGTCGGCGCCGAGGGCCGCGGCGACGAGCAGGGTGACGAGGAGCAGGCCGAAGCAGCCGAGCGGGTCGGACAGGATGCGGCGGAGCGCCGAACTGCTGGTTTCCGCCGATGCCGGTTGCAGGTGAGCCATCATGCCTCACGGTTGGGCTTGGCCGAGATTGGCGCGGCGGAGGGGGAGGGCACAAGGGGAGAGTGGTGGGGGAAGCGGCTCTTTTTGTGAACAAAAAGAACCAAAAAAACTTTTTGATCCGTTTCATGCCGTTGGCGTGCGTGGGCGGGATGGTTGGGAGCGGCACGCGGCAAGGGAGTGAAGTTTTTGACTCCGTCCACGTGAGAATCCGAAAATCAGGGGCGACGTGAAGGAAGCGCTTCTTTTTTGAAAAAAAGAAGCAAAAAACTTC
>CAIYPH010000118.1 GCA_903928045.1 uncultured Rhodospirillales bacterium | reverse complement strand
TGCGCTTTTCCGCCCTACAAGATTGAATTTAAACAGTTTCGGGCTTTTGTCGTGAAAAGGAACGCGTTGGTTTTGAGTGGACGAATGGGGCGGCCTGGATAGCCTGCGGACGTGCGGTCTCACCACCCTCACCCCGACGCTCTCCCGCAAACGCGGGAGAGGGAGAAGGAAGTGGATAAAAGTTTTTTGCTTCTTTTTTTCAAAAAAGAAGCGCTTGCCTCCTATGGGTCCAGCAGCACGCCGGGGTTGAGGACGCCCGCCGGATCGAGGGCGGATTTGGCGGCGCGCAGGGCGGTGGCGAACAATTCGGGGCGTTGGCGGTCGTACCAGGGGCGGTGGTCGCGGCCGACGGCGTGGTGGTGGGTGATGGTTCCGCCGGCTTGCATGAGGGCGTCGCCGGCGGCGTTTTTAATGTCCTGCCATTGGTCGAGCAGGGCGCCGTGGCGGCCGAGGGCGTGGAAGGAGAAGTAGGGGGCGGGGCCGTCGGGGTAGATATGGGTGAAGCGGCAGGTGATCTGCCCGGGGCGGCCGGTGACGCGGAGGATGGCGGTTTCGACGGATTGTTTGATGTGGTCGTGGAAGGCTTCGAATTTGTCCCAGGTGATGGCGGTTTCGAAGGTGTCGTTGATGATGGCGCGGGGGACGATGCGTTCGCGGGCGTAGGGCATGCGGATGAAGGCATTGCGCCAGAGGCCGGCGGCGCCTTTGAGGTGGGCGTCGGGTTCGCCGGGGGATTCCGGGGTTCCGCCGTGGTCTTGCGCGCATTGCAGGGCGCGGGCGTGCCAGGCGGCGGGGTCGTGGTCGGCGGATTCGAAGGCGAGGACCATGATGGCGGCGGTGCCGTCGCCGGCGCCGGTGTTGGCGGCTTCCTGGGGGTCGAGGATGCGGCAGTTGGAGGGGTAGAGGCCGGCCTGGCTGATGGCGCGCACGGCGCGGGCGGCGGCGAAGAAGGAGGGGAAGCGGATGGCGCCGCCGGCGCGGTGGGTGGGGCGGTCTTGCAGGCGCATCCAGGCGGAGGTGATGACGCCGAGGATGCCTTCGGAGCCGATGAACATGCGGTCCGGGCTGGGGCCGGCGCCGGAGCCGGGGAGGCGGCGGGTTTCGAGCGTGCCGGCGGGGGTGACGACGCGGAGGTTTTCCACGAAGTCATCGATATGGGTGTAGAGGCTGGCGAAGTGGCCGCCGGAGCGGGTGGCGATCCAGCCGCCGAGGGTTGAGTAGTCGAAGGATTGCGGGAAGTGGCGGAGCGTGAGGCCGTGCGGCTTGAGCTGGGCCTCGAGGGCCGGGCCGTAGGCGCCGCCCTGGATGTTGGCGGCGCGGGAGGCGCGGTCGATTTCGGTGACCTGGTCGAGGTGGCGCAGATCGAGTGTGATGGCGGCCTTGTAGCGTGTGCCGTCGACTTTGGCCTCGACGCCGCCGCAGACGGAGGAGCCGCCGCCGAAGGGGATGAGGGCGGCCTGGGCGGCGCCGGCCCAGTCCATGATGGCGGCGACGTCGGCTTCGGTGCGGGGGTAGGCGACGACGTCGGGCGCCCCGGCGTAGTCGCCGAGCATGCCTTTGACGGTGTCGGGGTAGGATTTGCCGAAGGTGTGGGCGGCGCGGTCGTAGAGCTCGGTGGAGCAGAGGGCGGCGAGGGAGGCGGGCGGGGCGAGGCGCGGGGGGCGCAGCGTGATGGCGGCGAGCGCGGGGACGGGGCGTTGCTCGAATTCGGGGACGGCGAATTTCTGGCGGTAGATGTCGAGGAGGAAGGCCTCCTCCTCGGGCGTGTAGCCTTCGCCTTCGCGGCCCCAGCCGAAATATTTGAGCCTTGCTTGGGTCATGGCGTCCTCCGTTTGGCGCATTTTGGGCGCTTTGGAGTGGGGGGCGTCAATAGGGGAGGAAGGATGTTCTTTTTGTGAACAAAAAGAACCAAAAAAACTTTTTGTTCCGTTGTTGCCGTTGGCTTGCTTGGCGGGATGGTCGGAGCGGTACGGGCCAGTGGATTAAAAGTTTTTTGCTTCTTTTTTTCAAAAAAGAAGCGCTTGCTTGCGTCCTCGCATGCCTCTTGGAATGCCGCCGGGGTCGGCGCAATCTAGCGCCATGCAGATCCATGCGAGCTGTGTCGCGCGCGACGGGCGGGGGGTTTTGTTGCTGGGGCCGCCGGGCGCCGGCAAGTCCGACCTTGCGTTGCGGCTGATCGATCGCGGGTTTGTGCTGGTGGCGGATGACCGGGTGGAAATCGCGGACGGGTTCGCGGCGGCGCCGGCGGGGTTGGCGGGGCTGCTGGAGGTGCGCGGGTTAGGAATTGTCAGGATGGCGTTTCTGGCGCGGGCGGCGCTTGCGCTGGCGGTGCAGTTGGGCGAGGAGATGGTTCGCATGCCAGACCCCGCGCGCCTCGCGATGCCGGATGTGCCGTTGATCGTGCTCGATCCGCGGGGGGCTTCGGCTGCGCAGCGGGTGGCGTTGGCGTTGGACTGTGCGGCGGGGGGCGTGCGCATGGTGGCCGGGGCTTTCGTGCCATGAACGCCGCGCCGCAACCTGTGGTGCTGGTGAGCGGGTTGTCGGGGGCCGGCAAGGCCTCGGTGCTGCGGGCGCTGGAGGATATCGGGTTCGAGGCGGTGGATAATCCGCCGCTGGGGATGATCGAGGACCTGGTGCACCGCACGGATGCCGGGCGCGGGCTGGCGGTGGGGGTGGATGCGCGGTCACGCGGGTTCGATGCCGAGGCGGTGCTGGCGACGCTGGCGCGGCTGCGGCTCAACCCGGAGTTGCGGCCGGAGCTGGTGTTTGCCTGGGCGGAGGAGGCGGTGTTGCAGCGCCGGTTCACCGAGACGCGGCGGCGGCATCCGCTGTCGCCGCGCGGGCGGGTGGCGGATGGGATCCGGCTGGAGCAGGAGGTGGTGGCGCCGCTGCAAGCGGCGGCGGATCTGGTGATCGACACGTCCGACCTGCCGTTGGCGGCGCTGCGGCAGGTGATCGAGCAGCGTTATGCGTCCGGCGAGGGGGCGGAGGCGCAGAGCGGGCTGTCGGTGTCGCTGATATCCTTCGCGTTTCCCGCAGGGCTGCCCCGCGACGCCGATATGGTGCTGGATGCCAGGTTTCTGCGGAACCCTCATTATGATCAGGTGCTTAGGCCGCTGACTGGATGTGACGCCGCAGTTGCCGCCTATGTGGAGGCGGACCCGGACTTCCAGGCTTTCTTCGACCAGATCACCGGGATGCTCAATCTTGTCTTGCCCCGCTTCGTGCAGGAGGGCAAGAAATACGCAACAATTGCGGTCGGATGTACCGGCGGCCGGCATCGTTCGGTCACCATCATCGAGCGTTTGAGTATTTATCTTTCGAACCAGGGTTGGCGCACCAGCGTGTCGCACCGTGAACTGTCCCGCGAGAGCCATGATGCTCGCGTGGGGCAACGGCGCGGCTCCGGTGCGGCGGCCGGTTCAGCGCAGGAGCCTGACCACACGCCATGATGGCACTCTGCCCATGATCGGACTCGTTCTGGTCACCCATGGCCGCCTGGCCGACGAGATGCGCTCGGCGATGGAGCATGTGGTCGGCCCGCAGCGCAACGTGGCGACCGTGTGCATCGGCCCGGATGACGACATCGAGGGGCGGCGCTCCGAGATCCATCAGCGCATTGCCGAGGTGGAAACGGGGGACGGGGTGGTGCTGATCACCGACATGTTCGGGGGCACGCCCTCCAACCTCGCGATTTCGCAGATGGATCGGCGGGGCGTCGAGGTGATCGCGGGGATGAACCTGCCGATGCTCGTGAAGTTCGCGAAGGTGCGCTCCAACTTGCCGCTGGCCGATGCGGTGGATTGCGCGCAGACGGCGGGGCGCAAATACATCGCTAGTGCCTCGCATGTGATGCCGGGAGGCAAGGGCCCCGGGGCCTGCGAATGAGCACGGGCGGGGGTGCCGGGGACCTGGTGCTGTCGCGCATGCTGACGATCTGCAACCGCCGCGGCCTGCATGCCCGCGCGGCCGCGAAATTCGTCTCAACGGCCGAGAAGTTCGGCGCCTCGGTGGAGGTGGTGAAGGACGGCCAGGCGGTTTCGGCGCTGTCGATCATGGGGCTGATGATGCTGGGTGCCGGGATCGGCTCGACGATCGAGCTGCGCGCCGAGGGGTGGGACGCCAAGGAGGCGATGGACGCCCTCGTCGCCCTCGTCGAGGCCGGCTTCCATGAACAGGACTGACGAGCCGGCCGAGCCGAGGCCGCCGCGGGAAAAGCCAGTGCGCCCGGAGCGGCGGCTGATCGGCATTCCCGTCTCCCCCGGTGTTGCCATCGGCCCGGTGTTTGGCGCCACCGAGCCGCCTGCGGTGGTGACGCGGCTGAAGATTCAGGCGGCCGACACGCAGGCCGAAGTGTCGCGGCTCGACGCGGCGATCGCGCAGTCGCGCAAGCAGTTGCTGAAGCTGAAGGCGCGGCTGGCGATTCTGCCCGAGGACAGCCAGGCGGAAATCGCGCCGATGCTGGACGCCTATCTGCAAATGATCGGCTCTTCCCGCCTGGTGCGCGGGGTGCGCCGGCGGGTGGCCGAGGCGCTGGTCTCCGCCGAGACGGCGGTGGTCGAAGAGACCGAGGCGCTCGCCGATGCCATCATGGCGATTCCGGGCGACGATGATCGCGCCGGACGCAAGCGGCGAGCCGAGGAGGTGCGCGAGATCGGCCGGCGGCTGATCCGCAACCTCACCCGCGCGCCCTTCCGCAGCTTCAACGGGCTGCCGCAGGGCGCGGTGCTCGCCTGCGAATATCTCCGCCCCGCCGATGCGGCGCTGCTGGACCCCTCGCGCCTCGCCGGTGTCGCCACCGATGATGGCGGGGCGGACGGGCATACCGCGATCATGCTGCGCGCCCTTGGCGTGCCGGCCGCGCTGGGGGTCGCGGGGCTGACGGAGGCGGTGCGGCCGGGCGAGACCATCATTGTCGACGGAACCGCGGGCGTCGTCACCCTCAACCCGACGCCTTCCACCCTGACCGCGGCCCGCCGCGCCGTGACGGCCTACGCGCGCGAACTGCAGAAACTCGCGCTGCTGCGCCGCCTGCCGGCGGTCACCGCCGATGGCGAGGCGGTGGATTTGCAGGCCAACCTCGAAATTCCCGCCGAATTGCCGCTGATCGCGCAGTCCGGCGCAGCCGGGATCGGGCTGTTCCGCAGCGAATTCCTGTTCATGAACCGCGAAAAACTGCCGGATGAGGCCGCCCAGGCGGAGGTCTATCGCAGCGTCGTGGAGGCCATGGCCGGTGACCCGGTGACCATCCGGGTGCTCGACTGGGGCGGCGAAAAGGAGATCGAGGCGCTGCAATCCGAGGGGATCGTGCCGGAAGCGGCCGACCTCAACCCCGCGCTGGGCATCCGCGGCATCCGCCTGCTGCTGCGTGAGACCGAACTGTTCGAGTCCCAGCTCGCCGCCATCCTGCGCGGCGCGGCAGCCGGGCCGGTGCGCATCCTGCTGCCGATGGTCACAAATGTCGGCGAGGTGCGCGCCGCGCGCGATATCTATGAGCGCGTCATGCGTCGCCTGCGCCGCCGCGGCGAGCGCCTGCCGGACAAGGCACCCCCTCTCGGCATCATGATCGAGACCCCCGGCGCCGCCCTCTCCGCCGACGCGCTGGCGCTGGAGGCGGATTTCTTCGCCATCGGCACCAATGACCTGACGATGTACACCCTCGCCGTCGATCGCGGCGACAGCGACGTCTCATCGCTCTATGACCCGCTGCACCCCGCCGTGCTCCGCCTGGTGCAGTTCGCCACCGAGGCGGCGCTGCGCATGCGCATGCCGGTCTCGGTCTGCGGCGAAATGGCCTCCAACCCCAAGCTGATGAAGCTGCTGCTCGGCCTCGGCCTGCGCAGCTTCAGCATGAACGCCTCCGCCGTGCCAAGGGTGAAGCAGGCGATCCGTGCGCTGGACATCGACGAGTGCGCGCGGTTCGCGCGGCGGGTGATGGAGCAGTCGGACCCGGCGCGTATTCAGGAGATGGTGCTGGGCGCGCCGGTGGCGTAAGCAAGGAAGCGCTTCTTTTTTGAAAAAAGAAGCAATACTCAGTTCACATGAGAATTCGAATTTTCGAGTCGCGTTGATGCCATGAACCGTGGAATCGAAAATGGAAGTGTGCGACAGAAAGAGTGTTCTTTTTGTGAACAAAAAGAACCAAAAAAACTTTTCCTGATTTCG
>CAIYPH010000117.1 GCA_903928045.1 uncultured Rhodospirillales bacterium | reverse complement strand
TCGCCGACGAGGCGGTCTCGGCACTCGACGTCTCCGTGCAGAAGCAGGTGCTGGAGCTGCTCGACCGGCTGCGGCGGGAGCGGGGGCTGACAATGCTGTTCATCACCCATGATCTGCGGGTGGCCGCGGGGATCGCCGATCGCATCGCGGTGATGCAGCGCGGGCGGCTGGTGGAGTTCGGGCCGACGGTGAAGGTCTTGCTCGAACCGGATCATCCCTATACGGCGGAGCTTGTGGCCGCCGCGCCCGGCCGGAGCTGGCAATCCGCCGGGGCCGTGCCGCCTTCCATTCAGCCCTGACGCCAGGAGTTTACCGCATGCGTACCCATCGGATCGCCGCCATCGGGGCGGACGGCATTGGCCCCGAAGTGATCTCCGCCGGGCTTGCCGTGCTGGAGGCGCTGGCCGCGCGGGATGGCGGGTTCAAGCTTGAAGTCGATGAATATGACTGGGGCTCGGACTATTACCGCAAGCATGGGGTGTTCATGCCGGCGGATGGGCTGGCGCGGCTGAAGGGGGCGGATGCGATCTATTTCGGCGCGGTGGGGGCGCAGGACATCCCCGACCACATCAGCCTGTGGGGGCTACGGCTGCCGATCTGCCAGGGGTTCGACCAATACGCCAATATCCGGCCGACCCGGGTGCTGCCGGGGATCACCTCGCCGCTGCGTGGCGTGGGGCCGGGGGATCTCGATTGGTTGATCGTGCGGGAGAACTCCGAGGGCGAATATGCCGGGCATGGCGGGCGGGCGCATCGCGGGCTGCCGGAGGAGGTGGCGACCGAGGTGGCGATTTTCACCCGGGTCGGCGTGGAGCGGATCATGCGCTTCGCCTTCGATTGCGCGCGGCGGCGGGCGCGAAAGCATTTGACGGTGGTGACGAAGTCCAACGCGCAGAAGTTCGGCCTGGTGATGTGGGACGAGATCGCCGCCGAGGTGGCGGCCGATTTCCCGGACGTGACCTGGGACAAGGAGCTGGTTGACGCGATGACGATGCGCATGGTCGCCAAGCCGCGCTCGATCGACACGGTGGTGGCGACCAATCTGCACGCGGACATCCTCTCCGACCTCGCGGCGGCGCTGGCCGGCAGTCTCGGTGTGGCGCCGACCGGGAATGTGGACCCGCAGCGGCGGTTTCCCTCGATGTTCGAGCCGATCCATGGCTCGGCGTTTGACATCACGGGGAAGGGGATCGCCAATCCGGTCGCGAGTTTCTGGACGGCATCGCTGATGCTCGACCATCTCGGCGAGGCGCGCGCGGCGGCGGCGCTGATGGTGGCGGTGGAGCAGGTGTGCGCGGCGGGGATCCTGACGCCGGATGTGGGCGGCAAGTGCACGACCGCTGAAGTGACCGAGGCGGTGATTACGGCGATCAAGGGGGCCAACCGATAGGGAAGGAAGCAGCTCTTTTTTGAAAAAAAGAACCAAAAAACGTTTAGCCGTTTGCTTCGCGGCCTCCCGGGAGAGTGCGGTGCAAACGGATAGAAAGTTTTTGCGTCTTTTTTCAAAAAGAAGCGCTTTCTTCCTCACGTCCCTGATGGCGCGGAGCCGACTCGGCGCGGCCGCTATACGCCTTCCGTGAGCGCAATTCTTGAAGATGCCGCCCGGCAGGACCGGGCGCCCCTGGCGATTCTGGCGAAGGTTTTCGGCTATTCGTCGTTCCGCGGCCTGCAGCAGCCGGCGATCGAGCACGTGCTGGGGGGCGGTGACGCGCTGGTGCTGATGCCGACCGGCGGGGGGAAGTCGGTGTGCTACCAGGTGCCGGCGCTGGCGTTGCCGGGCACGGCGATCGTGGTGTCGCCGCTGATTGCGTTGATGGACGACCAGGTGGCGGCGTTGCGGCAGTTGGGGGTGCGGGCGGGGGCGATGCATTCCGACCTCGATCCCGAGGAGGCGCGGGCGACCGGGGTGGCGCTGGATGCGGGGGAGCTGGACCTTATCTATGTCTCGCCGGAGCGGCTGCTGTTGCCGGGCACGCTGGCGCGGCTGCAACGGCGCGAGATTTCGTTGATCGCCATCGACGAGGCCCATTGCGTCAGCCAGTGGGGGCATGAGTTCCGCCCGGAATACCGGCAGTTGGCGGCGCTGCCGTCGTTTTTTCCGGGGGTGCGTCGGATCGCGCTGACGGCGACGGCGGATGTGCGCACGCGCGCCGACATTCTGCAGGCGCTGGCGATGGAAGAGGCGGCGGTGTTCGTCGCCTCGTTCCATCGGCCCAATCTGCATCTGGCGATCGAGCCGAAGAGCGGGGAGACCACGCAGCTTCAAGCGCTGCTGCGGCGGCATGCGGACGAGGCGGGGATTGTTTATTGCGGCAGCCGGGCCAAGACCGAGCGGATCGCGGCCTGGCTGAACGGACATGGGCACCCGGCGGTGGTGTTCCACGCCGGGTTGCCGCCGGAGGAGAAGCGGGCGGCGGCGGCGAGGTTCCGCTCCGGCGAGGCGTTGACGGTGGTGGCGACGATCGCCTTCGGGATGGGGATCGACCGGCCGGACGTCCGCTACGTCGTGCATCTCGACATGCCCGATAGTCCTGAGAGCTACTACCAGCAGATTGGCCGCGCCGGGCGCGACGGGGCGGCGTCGGACACGCTGCTGCTGTATGGCGGCGAGGACATCGCGCGGGCGCGCTATTTCATGCAGGTCTCGACCGCGCCGGAGGAGCAGAAGCGCAGCATGCGCGACCGGCTCGAGGCGATGATCAACCTGACGGAGACGGTGGAATGCCGGACCCAGGCGCTGCTGCGCTGCTTCGGTGAGGAGCTGGGCGCGGCCTGCGGGCATTGTGACACCTGCGAGAGCCCGACGCCGGTGTTCGACGGCACAATTGAGGCGCAGAAGGCGCTGTCGGCGGTGTATCGCACCGGGCAACGCTTCGGGGCGCTGCACATCATCTCGGTGCTCCTGGGCAAGACAAGCGATGCGGCGGTGCAATGGGGGCACGACCAGTTGCCGACCTGGGGGATCGGGGCGGACCGCAGCAAGGAGTTCTGGCGCAGCGTGATCCGCCAGCTCGTGGCGCACGGGGCGCTGGATGTGGAGACTGGGGAGTTCGCCACGCTGCGCCTCGTGCCGGAGCGGGCGCGGCCGATCTTGCGCGGTGAGGAGCCGGTGATGCTGCGCGACGATACCGGGCGGCCGAAGGCAGCGGTGGGGCCCCGCGGGCGGGGGCGGCAGGAGCGCGGTGCGGCGTCGGCCGCCGTGGGAGGCCCATTATTCGAGGCGCTGCGGCAGTGGCGGGCGGGGGCGGCGAAGCTGCAGGGGGTTCCGCCCTACGTTATTTTCCACGATACCACACTGCATGAGATCGCCGCGGTGCGGCCGCGGCGGCTCGATGAGCTGGGCGGGATCAAGGGGATCGGCGCGTCCAAGCTGCTGCGGTATGGGGCGGAGGTGTTGGCGGTGGTGAGCGAGGGATAAGGAAGCAAGCGCTTCTTTTTGGAAAAAGAAGCAAAAACTTTCTATCTGTTGTGCTACTTACCGGCCGGCGAAGGCGTTGAACGTCACCAGGGTGTAGGTGTCTTTCACCCCGGGCAGGGTTTGCAGTTTCTCGGTGACGAACAGGCCGGTGTCCTGGTCCGGTTCGAGATAGAACTTGCCGAGCAGGTCGTACTGGCCGGAGGTGGAATGCAGCTCGGAGAGCTCGGGGATGGTGTCCACCGCCTCCTTCGCCACGGTGTAGACCTTGCCCATGTCGCATTTGATCATGACAAAAATCGCGCGCATCCGAGTTCTCCTGTTGGCGCCATGATGACACAAACTGCCGGCGAAGCGAAACCGCCGGTGTGTGTCACAGCATCGCCATGCCGCCGTTGACGTGCAGCGTGGCGCCGGTGATCCAGGCGGCCTCGGGGGCGGCGAGATAGACCACGGCGGCGGCGATGTCGGCTGGCGTGCCCATGCGGCCGAGGGGGATCTGCTCGTTGAGCTTGGCCTTCTGGGCGTCGGTCAGCGCGTCGGTCATCGGCGTCGCGATGAAGCCGGGGGCGATCATGTTGACGGTGACGTTGCGGCTGGCGACTTCGAGGGCGATCGCCTTGGTCATGCCGACCAGGCCTGCCTTGGCGGCGGCGTAGTTGGCCTGGCCGGGATTGCCGGTGGCGCCGACGATGGAGCCGATGCCGATGATGCGGCCCTCGCGCCGGCGCAGCATGCCCTTGAGCGTGGCGCGGGCAAGGCGGAAGGGGGCGGTGAGGTCGACGTCGAGCACTGCCTGCCAGTCCTCGTCCTTCATGCGCAGGGCCAGCATGTCCCGCGTGAAGCCGGCGTTGTTGACGAGGATGGAGATTGGCCCGCCGGCGGCTTCGGCGGCGGCCACCAGGGCGTCCGGTGCCGCGGGGTCCTTGAGGTCGGCGGGGCAGACGAAAGCGCGCTCGCCGAGCGCGGCGGCGACGGCGTCGAGCGCGTCGCGGCGGGTGCCGGAGAGCACGACAATGGCGCCCTGGGCATGCAGCGCGGCGGCGATGGCGGCGCCGATGCCGCCGGAGGCGCCGGTGACCAGGGCGGTCTTCCCATCGAGACGGAACATGGCGGTCTCCTAGAGGGTCTTGAGCAGGGCTTCGATGTCGGAGGGCGTGCCGGCGGACGTGGCGGCAGCGTCCGGGGCGAGGCGCTTGGCGATGCCGGTGAGTACCTTGCCGGAGCCGAGTTCGAGATAGGAGTCGACGCCGAGCGCGTTCATCGCCAGCACGCATTCGCGCCAGCGCACGGTGGCGGTCACCTGCGCGACCAGCAGGCGGGCGATTTCCGCGGGGGCGGTCACCTTGGCGGCGGCGACATTGGCGATCAGCGGGACGGCGGGGGCGGCGGGAGGCGTGCGTTCGAGGGCCTCGGCCATGGCGTCGGCGGCCGGGGACATCAGGCGGCAATGGAAGGGGGCGGAGACTGGCAGCATCATGGCGCGCTTCACGCCGCGCGCCTTTGATATCTCGCAGGCGCGTTCGACCGCGGCCTTGGCGCCGGAGACCACCACCTGGCCGCCGCCATTGTCGTTGGCGGGGTCGATCACCTCACGCTTGCCGTCCGGCGCCTCGGCGGCGGCTTCGCAGATCTCGATGGCGAGCGGCAATTCGCAGCCCAGCAGCGCGGCCATGGCGCCTTCGCCGGCGGGGACGGCCTTTTGCATAGCCTGGCCGCGCAGCTTGAGCAGCCGGGCGGCAGCGGCGATGGAGAAGCTGCCGGCGGCGGCGAGCGCGGAGTATTCGCCGAGGGAATGGCCAGCAACGACGACGGCGCGGTCGGCCAGCTTGAAGCCGCCCTCGGCTTCGAGCACGCGCAGCACGGCGAGGGAGTGGGCCATCAGGGCCGGCTGAGCGTTCTCGGTCAGGGTCAGCTCCTCGGCCGGGCCCTCGAACATCAGCTTGGACAGTTTCTGGCCGAGCGTATCGTCGACCTCCTGGAAGACCTCGCGCGCGGCGGCGAAGGCGGCGGCGAGGTCGCGCCCCATGCCGGGCGCCTGGCTGCCCTGGCCGGGGAAAACGAAAGCGTGCACGGGCATCGGGTCTCTCCCATATTCTTGTCAGCGGGGTAACGGCAGGCCCGCGAGGTGTCAAATCCCGGGGCGGATTGGCAGCGGCGGCGGGTTGGGCTTGCATCGCGGCGGGATCGCTGTATAAGCCGCCGCTTCCCTGCCGGGAGAGACGGTGTCTCCCGGCTATGCCCACGCGCCATCCCGGCGCGGGACTCATCCGGTCCGGGGCTGACAATCCAGAGGGGGTCATATGCCGCTTTACGAATGCGTGTTCATCGCACGCAATGACGTCACGCAACAGCAGGTCGAGCTCATCGCCGACGGAATCGGCGCGCAGATTGACGCCGAGGCCGGCGTGGCGCCGCCGCCTGCGGATGAGATCCGCGGGCCGGAATGCATCAAGAAGCGCGAATACTGGGGCCTGCGCAGCCTTGCCTATCGCATCAAGAAGAACCGCAAGGGGCACTACATGCTCCTCGGCATTGACGCGAAGCCCGCCTCGATCAACGAGATGGAGCGGCAGTTGCGCCTCAACGAAGACATTCTGCGCTTCATGACCATTCGCGTGGACGCGATCGACGACGTCCCGAGCGCGATCCTGTCGCGCAAGTCCGACGATCGCGAGAAGAGCTTCCGCGGGCCGAAGGCTGCCGGGCGCTTCGATAGCGGCCGCAAGCGTGGCTATGACGACCGCGAGGAGTTCCGCGCCCGCGATGATTCGCGTGGCGAAGAGTTCCGCAGCGAATTCCGTGGCATTGAGGAGTAAGAGCGATGTCCGACACTGATCGCGAAGACGTCAACCCCGCCGCCCGCCGCTCCGCCGTGGGCGCCCGCCGGCCGTTCTACCGCCGCCGCAAGTCCTGCCCGTTCTCGGGCGCTGGCGCACCGGTGATTGACTACAAGGACGTGCGCCTGCTGTCGCGCTTCCTCTCCGAGCGCGGCAAGATCGTACCGAGCCGCATCACCGCGGTGTCGGCCAAGAAGCAGCGCGAGCTGGCCAACGCCATCAAGCGCGCCCGCTTCCTCGCCCTCCTGCCCTACACCGTGGCCTGAGGAGCGCAGAGCAATGGCACAAGTGGAACTGATCCTGCTGCAGCGCGTCGAGAAGCTGGGGCAGATGGGCGAGCGGGTGAAGGTGAAGCCGGGTTATGCCCGCAACTTCCTGCTGCCGCAGAAGAAGGCGATCCGCGCCAATAAGGACAACCTCGCGAAGTTCGAGGAGCAGCGGGCCCAGCTCGAAGCCCAGAACATCAAACGGCGCGATGAGGCCGAGCGTGTTGCCGAGCGGGTGGGCGGGCTTTCGGTGGTGATCATCCGCCAGGCCGGCGAATCCGGCAGCCTCTACGGTTCGGTCTCCTCGCGGGATATCGCCGAGGGCTGCACCGCCGGCGGTCTGACCGTGGTGCGCAGCCAGATCGTGCTGGACCAGCCGATCAAGACCCTGGGCCTCACCAAGGTGCGCGTCGTGCTGCATCCGGAAGTCTCGATGACGGTGACGGTCAACGTGGCCCGTTCGGTCGAGGAAGCCGATAAGCAGACGCGCGGCGAGGCGGTCGGCCAGGCCGCCGAGGAACCCGATGTCGTCGGGCTTGAGGCGCTGCTCGACCAGCAGGAAGAAGAGGTCTGACGATTCCGCCCGGCCGCGGTCTCGCGGTCAGGCGCTTGGTTTCAGTCTGTCGATCGAGTCCGAAGCCCCCGCCATGGTCACTGATGTGACCGCGGCGGGGTTTTTCGATGTACCGCGGGGCGCGAGTGCGTCAGCGTGCTGGTTCAGACTCCCCTGAACCGCGGAGCGCGCTTCTCGACCCAGGCCTGGCGGCCTTCCTGCAGGTCAGCGGACGCAGCGACGGCGGAGGCGCGCTCGGCGATCCGTGTGAGGTTGGCGTCGCCACGGGCGATATCGTTCAGCGCCAGTTTCATCCCTTGCACCGCGAGCGGCGCATTGGCCTCGATCATGGCGGCACGGGCCTCGACGGTGGCGGCGAGGGCCTCGGGGGCGACGAGGTCGGTGAGGAAACCGATGCGCAGCAGTTCCTCCGCGCCGAGGCGTTCGGCCGTGAGGAACAGGCGCTTGGCGGTATCGACGCCGAGGCGGCTGACGTAGCGCTGCATGCCGCCGGGGTAGTAGTGCAGCCCAAGCCGTGCGGCCGGCATGAACATGCTCATACCATGCACGCCGATGCGGAAATCGCAGGACAGCGCCATGTCGGTGGAGCCGCCGTAGACGCCGCCGTTCAGCGCCGCGATGGACGGCACGCGAACGCGCTCGAGCCGGTCGGTCATGGCGTCGAAGCCCGCGGTGGTGGAGTCCGCGCGGGTGCCGATCGACTGGATGTGGAAGCCGGAGCTGAAGGATTTGCCGCCGGCGGCGAGCACCAGCACCCGGATGTCGTGGGCGGCGTCCACCAGGTCGAACAGGCGCATCATCTCGACGATGTCATCGGGCTCGATGCGGTTATGGACCGAGGGGCGGTTCAGACGGATCGTCGCGCGGTGGCCGGTCACGGAGAGTGTGGGCAGGCCTTCAGTCTCGGTCATGGTGCGTCCCTTGTTCTGGACGGCGTCCATATCGCATCACATCGCGACCGTCAGCCCGCCATCGACGTAGAGGACGTGGCCGTTGACGTAGGAGGCGGCATCAGAGGCGAGGAACACCGCCGCGCCGGCGATCTCCCCGGGGTCGCCCCAGCGGCCGACCGGCGTGCGGCCGGAGACCCAGGCGGTGAATTCGGGGTTGGCGACGAGGGCGGTATTGAGCTCGGTGCCGAAGAAACCGGGCGCGATGGCGTTGACGGTAATGCCCCTGGGACCGAGCTCGACCGCGAGCGCCCGGGTCAGCGCATCGAGTGCGCCCTTGGCGGCGGCGTAGCCGGGCACGGTGGGGCGGGCGACGCGCGGGCCCATGATCGAGGTGGTGAAGATGATCCGCCCCTTGCCCTGGGCCAGCATGGGGCGTGCGACATCGCGCGCGAGGGCGAAGTGGCTGGTGAGATGGGTGGTGAGGATGCGGGTGAAATCGGCCGTTTCCCACTCCAGCAAGGGCTTGCGGTGCTGGATGCCGGCATTGCCGACGAAGATGTCGATCCGCCCGTGGCGAGCCAGGATATCGGCAATGGCGGCCTGGGCGGCGGCCTCGTCGGTGACGTCGAAGGCCGCCGCCTCGGCGCTGAAACCGGCGCCCGTGATGGCGTCGACGGCCTCCGCCAGCGCGGCGCGGTCCCGCCCATTGAGGATGACATGGGCGCCAACGCGGGCCATCGCCTCGGCCATGGCCCGGCCGAGGCCACGTGAGGCGCCGGTGAGCAGCGCGACGCGGCCGGCGAGGGAGAAGGTATCGAGGGAGAAAGGAGCGGGCATGACGGTTTCCTTGGTGTGGGGTGGATCATGCGCGATCCCGCGGCCATGATCCATCGCCACGCTATGCGATGACTTGACCCGCCCCATTCCGCATGCCCCACTTCGCTCATGTGCGCCGCCAGAGCGCCTATGGGGAGACCGAGGATGGCGCCGGCATATGGCCCGTATCGCGAGTCCGGGGATGGAAGGGGCGCCGTGGTCCGCTTGGTGGGGACGCGCGCCGGGTGATCTCCTACACATTCCAGTTCGGCGCGGTCTTCGCGGCCTTTGATACTCTGCTGCAAGGCGCCTGGCTGACAATTCGGCTGACCACACTCGCGGTGCTGGCCGGGCTCGGGATCGCCGTGATCTGCGCCTACGCTCGGATGAGCGGGCCGCGCTGGGCGGGGATTGTGGTGCGTGCCTATGTCGAGGTGATCCGCAACACGCCGCTGCTGGTGCAGTTGTTCTTCGTGTTCTTCGCCTTGCCGATGACCGGCGTCCGCCTCTCGCCCGATCAGGCCGCCTTGCTGACCATGGCGACGAATCTCGGCGCGTATGCCAGCGAAATTCTGCGCGCGGGGGTGGAGGCGGTGCCGCGGGCGCAGATCGAGGCGGGCGAGGCGCTGGGGCTGCGGCCGGTGCAGATTTTCCGCTTCATCATTTTCCGGCCAGCGCTGAAAGCGGTTTTCCCGGCGCTGGCGAGCCAGTTCGTGCTGCTGTTGCTGGGCTCGGCGGTGGTCTCGGCGGTCTCGGCGGATGAGCTGACATCGGCGGCCAATGTGCTGCAATCCCGCACGTTCCGCGCCTTCGAGGTCTATGCCGTGGTGCTCGCGATGTATCTGGTGATGGCGACGCTGTTTCGCCTGGTGTTCCGCCTGGCCTACGCGGCGTTGTTCGAGCGGCGGGGTTGGTCCTGATGCGTCCGTTCGGACCCACCGAGTTCTTCTTCATCGTGACCGCCTTGCGCTGGACGGCGGCGTTATCGGCGTGCGCGCTCGCCATCGGCGGGGTGGCCGGGCTGCTGGTGGCGGTGGCGCGGGTGCAGCCAAGCCGCCTGCTGCGGATTTTGGCGATGGCGTTCATTGAGCTGTTCCAGGACACGCCGCTGCTGTTGCAGTTGTTCGTGGCGTTCTTCGGCCTCGGCATCATCGGCATCAACGTCGATGCCTGGACGGCGGCGATGATCGCCTTGAGCCTGCACACTGCGGCTTTTCTCGGGGAGATCTGGCGCGGCTCCATCCAGGCGATCCCCGGCACGCAGTGGGAAGCCGCGCGGGCATTATCGCTGTCCTGGGTGGGCACGTTGCGCCTGGTGATCTTGCCGCAGGCCGCGCGGATTTCGGTGGCGCCCACCGTCGGCTTCCTGGTGCAGCTTATCAAGGGCACGTCGGTAACGGCGCTGATCGGCTTCCTCGAGATCACCCGCGCCGGGCAGCTCGTCTCCAACGTCACGCTCCAGCCCTTCACCGTCTACTCGGTGGTGGCCGGGCTTTACATGCTGCTGTGCTGGCCGCTGTCCTTCGCCAGCCAGCGCCTCGAAACGCGGCTCTCCGTCTCGACGCGGCGAACCGCGCCAATGTCAACCTAACCTCAGAGGAGACCGTCATGTTCCGACGCCTTTTGCTCGCCGCCAGCCTGCTCGGCCTGTTCGCCGCCGGCGCCAGTGCCCAAACCGTCGATGACATCCTCAAGAAGGGGAAGCTGCTCGTCGGCATCGACGTCACCAACCCACCCTACGGCAACATGGGCAAGACGATGGAGCCCGAGGGGCTTGACGTCGATGTCGCCAAGGCGATGGCGAAGCGGCTGGGCGTGGCGCTCGAAATCGTCCAGGTCACCGGCCCCAGCCGCATCCCGACGCTGCTCAACAACCGCGTTGACGTGGTGATCGCGACGTTCGCGCCGACGCCGGAGCGCGCGCTTCAGGTATCCTTCAGCGGAGTCTATTCCGATGTGCAGCAGGTCATCCTGGCGCCGCAGGGGCGGGCGATCAAGACGGTGGCGGACACCGGCGGGCTCAAGATCGGGGTCGTGCGCGGCAACACGCAGGATGTCGCCTTCACGCCAATCGCGCCGGCGAATTGCACCATCCTGCGCTTTGACGACGATGCCGGCGTCATGCAGGCGCTGCTCTCCGGCCAGGTCGATGGCGTCGTCACCGGCAGCGTGACGTCGGGGCTCATCATCAAGCAGAACCCGGACAAGAAGCTCGAGATCAAGCTCGCGATCCGCGACAACCCGCTCACCATCGGCGTGCGTCGCGGCCAGCAGGACCTGCTCAACTGGATCAACACCTTCATCTTCTATCTGAAGTATTCCGGCGAGCTTGAGGCCATGCACAAGAAATACGACATTCCGTACTCGCTCCCGGTGCTCTAGGCTGAACCCTTCGCCGTCAGGAGGTCTGGCAATGGCTGCCTTGGATGATTGCTACAACATCGCCGATATCCGCCGGGCGGCGAAGCGGCGCCTGCCGAAGTCGCTGTTCGAGTTCATCGATCGGGCGACCGAGGACGAACTGGCGATGCGCAACAACCGCGAGGGGTTCGAGCGGTGGCGCGTCCTGCCGCGCGCGCCGCTTGACGTCTCCAATCGCTCTTTGTCGACCACGCTGTTCGGCAAGCCGATGGGCCTGCCCATGGCGATCGCGCCGACGGGTGCCGCCGGGTTGATGTGGTACGAGGCCGAGCTTTGCCTCGCCCGCGCGGCCAAGGCGGCCGGCATTCCCTATACGATGGCGACCGGCTCAATGGTCGCCTTCGAGCGGGTGGCCAAGGAGGTCGGCGGGCGGTTGTGGTTCCAGCTCTATGTCTGGCCGGACCGCCAGATCACCTATGACCTGGCCAAGCGCGTCGCCGCCGCCGGGGCCGAGGTGTTGCAGGTGACGGTGGACACGCCGGTGCCGCCGAACCGCGAATACAACACGCGCAATGGCTTCGGTCTGCCGTTCAAGCCGACGGTCGCCAATGTCACCGATATCGCGTTGCATCCGCGCTGGCTGCTGGGGACACTGCTGAAATACCTGCTGGAAGACGGCATGCCGAAGCTGCGCAACCATCCCGCCGAGTTCAACAACGCGCGCACGCGGCCGACCATCGCGCCGCGGCTGGTTTTGAGCGACACCGTCGATCTCGCGGAAATCAAGCGGCTGCGTGACATCTTCCCCGGCAAGCTGCTCGTCAAGGGCATCATGCATCCGGCCGATGCGGTGGCCTGCATGGAAGCCGGCGCCGATGGCGTGGTGGTCTCCAACCATGGTGGCCGCAACCTCGACGCCGCGATGGCGACAATCGATGCCCTGCCGGGGATCGCCGCGGCGATCGGCGGGCGCGGCACGATCATTCTGGATTCCGGCGTACGCCGCGGCCTAGATATCCTCAAGGCCGTCGCACTCGGCGCCAATGCGGTGCAGACCGGGCGCGCCACCTTGTGGGCGGCCGGTGCCGGCGGCGAGGCTGGCGTAGCACGCGCGCTCGCGCTGTTCCGTCACGAACTCAGTACCGCCATGGCCAATAGCGGCGTGCGGACCATCGAGGACATCACGTCGGACCTGCTCGTACGGTGAGCGGGTTGCGCATCGGCGTCGATATCGGCGGCACCTTCACCGACCTGGTGGCCATCGCGGGCGATGGGTCGATCCGCACGGTCAAGACGGAGTCGACGCCGCACGATTACAGCCTCGGCATCGCCGAGGGGCTCGGGCGCCTGCTTGACGGTGGCGTGGTGGACGAGGTCCTGCATGCGACGACCGTCGGCTCCAACACCATCCTGGAAGGGAAGGGCGCCAAGACCGGCTTGATCACCACCGCCGGGTTCCGCGACGTGCTGGAGGTGCGGGACCTGCGCATGCCCCGGCTCTACGATATGCACTGGGTCAAGCCACCCGCGCTGGTGGAGCGGCGGCTGAGGCTCGAAGTGGTCGAGAAAACGCGCCACGACGGCAGTATCGCCATCCCGCTCGACGTGGCATCGATCGATGCCTGCATCGCCAGGCTGCGCGACGAGGGGGTCGCCTCGGTGGCGATCTGCCTGCTGCATAGCTATGCCAACCCCGCGCATGAACAGGCGGTGGCGGAGGCGGTGCGGGCGGGACTGCCGGGGGTCGCCGTCTCCGTGAGCCACGAGATTCTGCCGGAGATCAAGGAATACCCGCGCACCAGCACGACCGTGGTCAATGCCTATGTCCAGCCGGTGGTGCGCGCCTACATCACGTCCTTGCTCGCCCGGCTGAAGGCGCTGGGCGTCACCGCGCCGCTGCATCTGATGCAGTCGAACGGCGGGCTCGCCTCTGCCGTTACCGCGTCGAACTTCCCGGTGCGGATCATTGAGAGCGGTCCGGCCGCTGGGGTGGTCGGGGCTGGTGCCTTGGCCAAGGCACTCGGCGAGGGGCAGATCGTCACCTTCGACATGGGCGGAACCACCGCCAAAGCCGGGCTGGTCGAGAACGGCGAGGTGTTGCGCGCCGAGGCGATGGAGGTCGGTGGCGGGGTGCTGGCGGGGGCGCGGCTGCTGGTCGGCGCGGGCTATATGCTCAAGCTCCCGGCGATCGATCTCGCGGAGGTTGGCGCCGGTGGTGGCTCAATTTGCCATCTCGATGCCGCCGGGGCCCCGAAGGTTGGTCCGCGATCCGTCGGCGCCGATCCCGGGCCGGTATGTTATGGCCGCGGCGGCACGGAGCCGACGATTACCGATTGCAACCTGGTGCTCGGTTATCTCGACCCCGCCGGCCTCGCCGGGGGCTCGCTGCCGCTCGACCGCGCAGCGGCCGAGATCGCGTTGCGGGTGAAGCTCGCCGAGCCGCTTGGACTGAGCATCGAGGCCGCCGCCCAGGGCATGCTGCGCCTGGCCGCCTCCACAATGATGCGGGCGGTGCGTGCCGTCTCGGTCGAGCGTGGGCGTGACATTCGCCGCTCGACCTTGCTGGCCTTCGGTGGCAATGGCCCCTTATTCGCCGCCGGGATGGCGGCCGAACTCGGCATCGCCCGGGTGCTGATCCCGCCAATGCCCGGATTGTTCAGCGCCTTCGGTCTGCTGCTGGCTGATACCGAGCATCACTTGTCGCGCTCCCTGCGTGGGCGGGAGAACGACATTCCGGCACTCCAGGCGGCGGTCGATGACCTGCTGCGCGAGGGGGCAGAGCTACTGGCGGCTGACGGGTTTGGTCCTGGGATGGTCCATCTCAGCCTTGGCGCGAAGGCGCGCTATGCCGGGCAATCCAGCGAGATCGCCGTTCCGCTCACCACGCCGGACGCGGTGGCGATTGCGGCCGACCTGTCGGAAGCCTTCGCCCGCGAGCATGAGGCGACTTACGGGTTTCGCGCGCCCGCGGGGGAGGCGGTGGAACTGATCGATCTCACTCTCATCGCGCGTGGTATCACCGCCGAGCCCCGCCTGCCGGCGCGGGTCGCCGCCGCGGCCAACACCACACCCGGGCGGCGCCAGGCGTGGTTCGCCGCGACCGGCTGGATTGGCACCCCGGTGGTCGACCGCGCCGGGCTGGCCGCGCAGCCACTGGTGGGGCCGGCGATTGTGCAGGAGTACGACGCCACCTGCCTGGTGCCGCCGGGGGCGGCGGCGTCCGTCGACGCATTCGGGAATATTGAGATCCGGCTCGGCGGAACGCGCTAGCGGCAGCCTTCCTGCAGGGGAGGCAGGCCGGGGGGCGGGCGGCGGAACTGGGTGACCTGTTCGAACGCATAGGCGATCCGCAGCAGGGTTGCCTCGCTCCAGGCCCGTCCCGTGAAGGTGGCACCGAGCGGGTAATCCGGCGTCTCCCGACCGTTAATGCCGGCGATGAAGCCAGCCGGCACCTGCACGCTCGGGTAGCCCGCCTTGGCGGCAATCCCGGCGCCGGCGCTGCCGGGGAATAGCACGGCGTCGAGCTTGTTCTCGTCCATGTAGATGTCGAGCCCTTGGGCCTTGGCGGCCCGCAAGTCGTTCTGCCGGGCGGCGACGTATTCGAGCTCCTTGAGATCGCCGCGGGTCGATTGCGCGGCGAGGAAGATGTCCTGCCCGAAGCGCAAGGCCTTGTCGGCATGGGCGAAGTTGAAGTTCACGATGTCGCCGAGCGAGCGGATCTCGGTGCCTTTCGCCCAGTCCTTCAAATAGAGGTTCATGTCGTGCTTCAGCTCGTAGACAAACACGATGGGCAGACGGGCGACCTTGTTGAGATCGGGGCTCTCGGGATTGGTGTTGAGAATGGCCATATCGGTGCCCGGCCCGCCGATCCAGCCGGAGGTTGGGATGTTCTCGCGAACGATCGTGGCTCCGGCGTCCTGCAGGGCGGTGATGGCATCTTCCATCACGGCGCGCCCGCGGAGCGACAGGCCGCGCCAATAGACGTCGTTGCCGGGGTCGGACGGATTGCTCGGCACGCCGATCCGGGCGCCGCGTAAGCCATCACGGTCGAGGCTCTTCAGGTAGTCGATCGGCTTCGGTGCCAGGGAAGTCGCGGGGTCGAGCGGGTCCGGCCCGGCGAGCGCATTGAGGATCAGCGCGGCGTCGTACACCGTGCGCGTCATCGGCCCGGCAGTATCCTGGCTGGCGGCGATGGGGATGATGCCGGCCCGGCTGATCAGGCCGACCGTCGGCTTCACCGTGACCAGTCCGGATTGGCTGGCCGGGTTCAGCAGGGAGCCCGAGGTCTCCGTGCCTATTGCGGCGGCCGCCAGCCCCGCGGCGACCGCGACGCCGGAACCCGCGCTCGAGCCGCCAGGCCCCACGATCGGGATGGCCTTGGCGTCGACTTCGGGCGCATAGGCGTTGCGCACCTGACCGCCGAGCGATGAGTATCCGGATGGCATGCCGACCGCGAGGATGTTGGCGAATTCAGTCAGGTTCGCCTTGCCGAGGATGATTGCTCCGGCCTTTCGCAGCCGCGCCGCTACCGTTGCATCGCGCTTCGCGTAGGCATCGGCCAGGGCGAGCGAGCCCGCGGTGGTGTGCATGGCATCGGCGGTGGCGATGTTGTCCTTGATCAGGATAGGGATGCCCTGCAACGGCGGGCGGGCGTTCTTTGGAAAGCGGGTTGCGTCACTCGCCATGGCGAGGGCGGTGGCGTCGGGGTTGATCTCGTGCACTGCGTTCAAACGCGGTCCTGCCTGGTCATAGGCCGCGATTCGGGCGCTGTAGGCGCGAACAAGCGCCGCGGAGCTTGTCGTGCCCTCGGCGAGGGCTTTGTGGAGGTCGGCGATCGAGGCGTCTTCCACGCAAACGGTGGGTTTCGGCTGGGGCATTGCGACACGTTCCGGTGCGGGGGGAGGGGGCGGCGCCTGGAGGCGGGGTGTCGGGGGTGGTGGTGGCGGCGGCTGCGGGATGGTCGCAACCGCCGGCGCATCCGGGAGTCGTGGCGGGGTTGGTGCGGCCGGTTGGTCGGGCGGCTCTGCCTCTACCGGTGCGGTCGCGGCCTCCATCGAAGATGGATGATCGGCGGATGGTTGGGCGGGGGCCGGCTGCGGCGCGGCAACAAGGGGTGGCGGACTCACGGGTGGCTCCTCGTGTCGCGGCTCGGCACTTGCCGCCGCGTCGTCGACCGGCGGCGCTGGCGGCGGGAGCGGGATCACGCGGTATCGCTGGCGTGGTGCGCCGGCAGGATGTACGGCGTCTCCTTCGGCGTGCTGGGTTGTCGCGGCCCTGGGCACGGCGCGGGACGGCTTTGGCTTCGTCGACTGCGTGCTTGCGGCCTCTCCTTGTGCCCAAGCGGTGAGCGGTGCTGCGGTAAACGCCAGCACGACGGCGAGGATTGCTAACCGCCGGCGCTCAATCATCGCCGACCAGCTTGCGGTAGAGCTCAGGGTCGGTCGCACCCTCGGTACTGAACAGCAACACCCGGCTTTCCGGCCCAAGCGCCAGGGCCGCGCGCGCACCGGGATCGCCCGCGGCGAGCAACAGGCCGGCCAGCCCGGCAACACCCGATTCGCCGGACACCATGCCTTGCCCAGCCAGCAGGCGCATGCAACTAACCGCCATCTCGTCCGGCACGGCCATAAAGGCCGCCGCCCCTCGTGCAAGCTCCTGCCAGGCCAGCAGACTCGGCTCACCGCACGCCAACCCGGCCATGATCGTATCGAGGTCACCGCGGATTGCAGTTGGCCTACCCAGCTTTGCACTGGCAAGCAGGCACGCGGCCTTGTCCGGTTCCACGACAATCATGGATGGAGCCGGGCTGAACCGGGCGCGCATATGCACGCAAACCGCCGCGGCGACGCCGCCGACGCCACCCTGAATGAATACGTGGGTGGGCGGCGGCCCTTCCCATTGGTCGGCCGCCTCGTCGGCCATGAGCCGGTAGCCCTGCATCACGTCAACCGGCACTTTGACGTAGCCCTCCCAGGAGGTATCGGAGACGATGTGCCATCTGTTCTCCTGGGCCGCCAGGGTCGATGCCCGCACGGCGTCGTCATAATTGCCGGGAACGGGTCGCACTTCGGCCCCGAAGGCGGCAATCGCCGCGACCCGCGCTTCACTGACCGTCTCATGAACGTAGATGACGCAACCGCAGCCGAAGCGTTGAGCACCCCAGGCCACGGAACGCCCATGATTGCCGTCGGTCGCGCAGGTCACCGTGATTCTACTGGCAAAATTGTCGCGCCGATCGGCTTCTGCCGCGATGACTCGTGCGACCGCATAGGCGCCACCCAACGCCTTGAAACTGCCTAGTCCGAAGCGTGTCGCCTCGTCCTTGATACTCAGAGAACAAATCCCAAGGTCGGCGGCGATCGCGTCGAGATCGCGCAGTGGGGTCCGCGCATAATCTGGCCAGGAAGTGATCACATCACGCGCGCTGCGAAAGCCGCGCTCGGGAAGCACGACTATGCCGGGGACACCAGGGTTGTGATTGATGAACAGCTCGAATGGGAGTGAAGGGTTCATGCTCCCATCGTCCATCTTCGCTCGTCGCTTCGCAAGGAGCGCTTGCGACCTTCTACACGGTAGCTCACCGGCCGGGCGGGAGAGGGGCCGCTCGCCTCAGCGCGGCGGCCGGACATTAGCTTCACAAATCTTTGCGACGTAAATCCTTGTCTCGGCGCCTCCCGACGATATAGGCAGACGAGGCACGGCTGTCAGAACTTAACCCGGATTTCCCGGATGACATCGTTTTTTCTTGTACCCCCGCGCCGAATC
>CAIYPH010000116.1 GCA_903928045.1 uncultured Rhodospirillales bacterium | reverse complement strand
GACCGCGCCGGCGGCGTCGACCACCAGGACATCGAAGCGAACGCCCTGGGCGCCCCAGTCCGGATTTTCCGCCATCAGGGCCTGGGCGGCCGACATCAGCCGGACCTGCTGGCGTGGCCCGAGCGCGGCAGCGGCGCCGGCGAGGGTGGGGCGATGCTTGACCTCGATGATGGCCAGCAGCCCGTCCTTCTCGGCGGCCGCGTCGATTTCGCCGGCGGGCGTGCGCACGCGGCGCGCGAGGATGCGCCAGCCATCTGCCTCCAGCGCCGCCATGGCGATCGCCTCGGCGCCGAGGCCGCTGGCGTGGGCGCGCAGGCCGCGGGCGGCACGGCGGTTCATGCGGCCAGCCGATCGCGGCCGATGAGGGCGAGGCCCTCGGCGACGGAGACGAATTCGCCGCCGGCGGTCACTTTTTCGGCGCCGAAGCGGGTGTCGAACAAAGCGCGCACGGCGGGGACGAACGAGGTGCCGCCGGTGAGGAAGACGTGGTCGACTGAAGCGGTGGTGAGGCCGGCGCCGGTGAGCGCGCGGTCCACGGTGGCGGCCAGGGCGGCGAGGTCGCCGGCGATCCAGGTCTCGAAATCGGCGCGGGTGACGGTCTCGTCGATATCGAGCCCCTTGTGGGCGAAGCGCAGGCGCGCGGAGTCGCTGCCGGAGAGGGCGGCCTTTACCGCCGAGACGGTCTGGTAGAGCTGGTAGCCCAGTTCCTCCTCGATCAGCGCGATGAGGCTGCGCAGCTGCTCCGGATGCCGCGCGGCGCGGGCGACCTCGGCGATTTCGCGGAGCGTGCGCGGATTGCGCATCAGGCTGAGGCGGTGCCAGCGGGCGAATTGCATGAAGTATTCCGGCGGTACCGGCAATTCCTTGCCCATCACCGTGTAGATGCCGCCCTTGCCGAGGCGCGGCGAGATCACCCGGTCAATGATGCGGAAATCGAACACATCGCCGGCGATGCCGATGCCGGCATGGCCGAGCGGGGTGACGCCGCGGCCAGGCTCGAAGCGCAGGACCGAGAAGTCCGAGGTACCGCCGCCGAAATCGCCGATCAGCACGTTGGCGGGTGCGGTGAGGGTGCGGGCGAAGCGGTAGCCGGCGCCTTCCGGCTCCAAGGCGAGTTCGACGTCGGGCATGCCGGCCTCGGCATAGGCGGCGCGCAGGCGGCGGGCGCCCAGCGCGTCATCGGCGAATTCGCCGGCGAAGCGCACGGGGTGGCCGGCGACGATGCGGGCGCCTGTTGGGTCGATGCCGGCGGCGGCGAGGAATTCGCGCAGGAAGAGTGCCACCAGCCGCTCCAGCGTGAAGGGGCGGCCGAACACGCGGGTCTCGGTGAAGCTGGACTGCGCGAGGTAGGTCTTCATCGACATGATGAGCCGGCTGTCGAGTGGGTCATCGAGATAGGCGTCGATGGCGGCCGGGCCGGCGGCGTGGCGCAGCTTGCCGCCGGCGTGGCGCAGCTTGCCGCCGGCGCGCACTTCGTCGGTCCAGAAGCAGAGCACGGTGCGGAACATGTCGAGCGTGCCGCCGGCGAAGCGCGCGGTCTCGACGCCGCCATCCGGCCGCAGCAGGGAGACGACGCTGTTGGTCGTGCCGAAATCTATGCCGATGACCGGGATCATGCGTCGCCTCGTGCGAAGGGCGGCGTTTCAAGCCGATTTCGCGCGCCGCCGCAAGGGCGGGTCAGAATTTTTCCTCGCCGCGGACGCGGACAGGATCGGGGAAGTCGCGGTAGAGGGCGAAAACCGGGTTCTGCACCAGGGAATTGACGCCGAAATGGGCGCCCTCGACCGGCTCTCGGCG
>CAIYPH010000115.1 GCA_903928045.1 uncultured Rhodospirillales bacterium | reverse complement strand
CGCGAGCAGCTTGAGCTGTTCCGCGCGCTCCCCGGCGATCTCGCGCCCCGCGACGCGCAGGACCTCATGGCCTATCCGTTTTTCAGCCTCGCCAAATCCCACCGCACGACGCCCATCGACTTTCGCGCGGGCGATGTCGCGATCCGCGTCGAGGCCGTCCCCGAACATGGCATGGCCACCATCTGGGACGCCGATGTCCTGATCTGGGCGGCCTCTCAGATCGTCGAGGCGCGTGACGCGGGCCTGCGGACATCGCGCCTGATGGCCGCCACGCCCTATGAGATTCTCACCTTCACGGGCCGCGGCACATCGCTACGCGACTATCAGCGGCTCAAGGCGGCGCTCGATCGTCTCCAATCCACCACGGTCGCCACGTCCTTGCGCCAGCCCACCGAGCGGCGAATGCATCGCTTCTCCTGGATCAACGAATGGACCGAGCGCGCCGACGAACATGGTCATCCGGGCGGCATCGAACTGATCGTCCCCGATTGGTTCTACCGCGCAGTGCTTGACGACGCGCTCGTGCTGACCATCGACCGCTCGTATTTCGAGCTGACGGGCGGCATGGAGCGCTGGCTCTACCGCCTCGTGCGCAAGCACGGCGGCCGCCAGCGAAACGGCTGGCGGTTCGACTTTCGCCACCTGCATCTGAAGTCCGGCAGCCTGTCGCCGTTCAAGCGCTTCGCGTTCGAACTGCGCGACATCATCCGCCGCCAGCCGTTGCCCGGCTACAGCCTGTTCGTCGAGGTCGAGATCACCGGCCGCGTACTGCTCGCCTTCGAGCCAGTGCCCTGTGGACAACCTGTGGACGGCGTCGTGCTATCGGGAACCGGCGCTATCGTGCCATCAGGAACCCGTCCCTCGTGCTATCGGGAACCGAAACCGGCCTTAACCCGCTGGCGCGAAGGCGAAAATCGCGCCCCTAACTTAGAGTCTAACCGAGAATCTAACCTTACTGAGGTTGGGGCTGCGAAAACCGCCCGCAATTCGGCGTTTGCCGGGAAGGGAAAAAGCCGAGACCCGGGTCAGGGCCTCCCCAGGCGTGGGGGCCGGCCGTGATCGTCGCGCTCCTGAACCAGAAAGGCGGCGTCGGGAAAACGACGCTGGCGCTGCATCTCGCCGGTCAATGGGCTGAACAAGGCCGGCGCGTCGTCCTCATCGACGCCGACCCACAAGGCTCAGCGCTCGATTGGTCCGAGCAGCGCGCCAAGGAAGGCTTGCCGCGACTGTTCGGTGTCGTTGGCTTGGCCCGCGACACGCTCCATCGCGAAGCGCCCGAGCTCGCCCGCGACGCCGATCACGTCATCATTGATGGACCACCCCGCGTCGCCGGGCTGATGCGCTCGGCGCTCCTCGCCGCCGACCTCGTTCTCATTCCGGCCCAACCATCGCCGTTCGATGGCTGGGCGTCGGGCGAGATGCTGAAGCTGATCGCCGAAGCGCGGATCTTCCGGCCCGAGCTTGCAGCCCGCTTCGTGCTCAATCGATGCGCGGCGCGCACCATCATTGCCCGCGAGACCGCCGAGGCCTTGGCCGATCACGATCCGCCGGTCCTTTCCGCCATGATCGGACAGCGCGTCGCCTTCGCTGACACCGCGCGCACGGGCCGGCTGGTCTTTGACCTCGAGCCGAACGGTCCCGCCGCGCGCGAAATCACCGCGCTGGCCATCGAGATCGAAGGGATCGCCCGATGACCGCCCGGGAACCCAAGCGCAGCTTCGCATCTCGTCCAGGCGACGCCGAAAGTTGGATCAAGACGCCGGAAACGCCGCCCGCCGCGCCGACAAGGGCGGACGCCTTCACGGCCCGCCTCACCATCGACGTCACGCCCGAACTTCGCGGTCGCATCAAGGTCGCCGCATTTCGCCGCGGCGTCACCGTCGCCGACATGCTCCGCGAGATGCTGGCCCGCGAATTTCCGCACATCGACGGAGAGCCAACATGATCAACACCGCGCCGACAATCCTTAAGAACAACAGCAGCCATGCGCGTGTTCTCTCGGACGCACTCACCCATGTCGAGTTGACCTGGTACGAGAAGAAGATCGAGCACTGGATACGCTTCGGCGACTACGTCGAAGAGAAAATCCTGGATCGTCGCCGGCGAATTGTCAGCTTCGATCCGGGTAGCATCTTCGCCTTCGTCCGCTGGGCGTCCAACGACTACGGCACCGTCGTCTCGCGCATCGACATCGTGCGCGCCGTCGCTGCGCGCGAGCCGTTTCAAACACTCCCCTTCGTGCGCCCCGGCGGCGACATCCTGTTGCGCGCCGATGGCTGGCCGAAGGTGGAGCGCGTGCTCCATGCGATCGATGCTGTGGAGGCGATCGGCGTCGATGCCGACAAAGCCGCCCCGGATCATTGGCGCCACGTCCACAACCGACTGAGCGTCGGGCAGGAGCCGCGGGCCTACACACGCGCGCAGCACAAGGCCTGGCTTCTGCGTCGGAGGGCGCAGCCATGACGCGCTTCGGCTGGGTCATGGCGACCTATTTTTCTGCGGTGGCGACCACGGGCGCCGCCTTCATGCACCCACCGCCGAAGCTGATCTGGAACGCCAGCGCGAGCGTGCCCGTGGGGCTTTATGTCCTGCGGCCGATTGGCGCCCTCTACGACACCGAACTCGTCACCGTGGCGCCGCCGGAGCCGATCGCGAGCTTCCTCAGCCGGGGCGGTTACCTGCCGCGCGGCGTGCCCCTGATGAAGCGGATTCTTGGCCGGCCAGGACAGACCGTCTGCCGCGCCGGGCTGCACATCACCATCGACGCTGTCGAGGTCGGCGATGCGCAAGCGCATGACCGCCGGGGACGCGATCTGCCTGTTTGGTCCGGCTGCCGAACCGTCGCGCCCGGCGAGGTCTTTCTGATGAACCCGGGCGTCCGAGAAAGCCTAGACGGTCGGTATTTCGGCGTGTTGCCCGCGAGTTCGATCATCGGTCGCGCCGCACCCGTTTGGACCGACGAGGCCGGCGACGGCAGGTTCGTCTGGCGCGCCGCCGCGAACTGAAACCGAGACCCAACCCAAAGGAAGGGAGATTACCATGGCTCGCATCGGCGTCTTCACCACGACCGCCAACGGCTATAGCGGCAGGCTCAAAACCCTCACGCTCGATGTCGAACTCACCCTCGTTCCGGCCGATGCTGGTGACGGCGAGACGGCGCCCGATTATCGGATCTACCGTCGTTCGGAGCCCGATGGCCCAGAGGTCGGCGCAGGCTGGAAGCACACCGGCAAGAAAGCGGGCGACTTCATCTCGCTGCTGATCGACGACCCGGTCTTTAGCCACCCGATCCGCGCCAACCTGTTTCAAGCCGACGAGAGCGGATCGGTCTTCGATCT
>CAIYPH010000114.1 GCA_903928045.1 uncultured Rhodospirillales bacterium | reverse complement strand
GGGTACATTCCGCCCCCTTGGATGGTCGATCAGAGCCCGATCGCCCTCAGCCGGGCACGCAACTCCGGCAGGAGCTCGGCGGCGAACCAGGGGTTGCGCCGCTCCCAGCCGATGGTGCGCCAGGAGGGATGCGGCAGCGGCAGGCGGGCCGGGATATGCGTTCGCCAAGCTGCGACATGGGTGCTCATCGCGCCGGGGCCGAGCAGGCGGTTGATGGCGTAGCTGCCGACGACGAGGGTGAGTTCCACCTCGCGCAGCAGGGGCAAAATGCGGGGATGCCAGGTGGGCGCGCAGATCGGCCGCGGGGGCGCGTCTCCGCCGTTGGGCAGGCGGCCGGGGTAGCAGAGGCCCATCGGCACGATGGCGACGCGCGTTTCGTCATAGAAGATCTCGGGCGAGATGCCGGTCCAGGCGCGCAGCCGCTCGCCGGAGGGATCGTCCCAGGGGATGCCGCTGGCGTGGACCGCCGTGCCGGGCGCCTGGCCGACGATGAGGAGGCGCGCGGTGGGTGAAACGCGCAGCACCGGTCGCGGGCCGAGCGGCAAATCGGCGCACAGCGTGCAGGCCCGCGCGGCGGCGGCGGCCTGCGCGAGGGATTCAGCCATCGATCGGACGCCAGCCGTGCCGCAGCAGGCGGGTGGCGCGATCGACGGCGAAAAAATAGCCGCCGCTGCCGGGCGGTTGGTCATGGGTGCGGCTGATGGGCACACCCTCCAGCGCGCACATCAGCAGGGCGCCGACCGCGCCATGGGCGATCACTGCGATGTCGAGGTCGTTGGGAGTGGCGGCCTGCACGGTCTCGAATGCGGTGAGCACCCGGCGTTGGGCGTCGACCGCGCGCTCCCAGCCGCGGATGCTCTGTTCGGGATGGGCGAAGAAGAGGTCCGCCACCCCCTCGAACTCCGCGCGCGGGAGAAATCCGGTGCTGCTGCGGTCATTTTCGCCGAGGTCGGCCAGTGTCGAGTAAGGCAGGCCCCGTGCGGTGGCGAGGATTTGCGCGGCGTCGATCGCCTTGCGCTCGGTGCTGCACCAGATGGCGCCCACCGTGGCGGCCCAGGGTTGGGCGCACGCTGCCGTCATCCGCGCCCGGCCGCGCGGGTTCAACGGCCAGTCCGGCACCGGCACGGCAGGGTCGATCAGCACGTCCGGGTGGGTGACGAAATAGAGTGTGGCCATCAGATGAGAGGATACTCCACTTCCGGCGTATATACCGAGGCCTCCTTGCCGAGGCGGGAGCTGAACAGCACGAAATGCTCCACCGACACCGGCTCGGCGCGGAACAAATTATGAGTCTGCACGAAACTGGCGATTTTCGCCGGCACCGCGGCATCAAGCCGCGCCAGGGTGACGTGCGGCACGAAGCGCCGACGTTCCGGCGCCATGCCGGCGCGTTGCAGGGCCTGCTCCACCTTGGATTGCAGCAAATCGAGCCCGGCGCTGCGTTCCACCCCGGCCCAGAGCTGGGTATCGCGCCCGCCCTTGGCGAAGGTGCCCATGCCCGCGAGCGTCAGTTCGAAGCGCTTTGCCTTGAGCGCGGCCAGTGCGTGGTCGATCTCCTCGGCCTGGTAAGCCGCGACCTCGCCGATGAAGCGCAGGGTGAGGTGGTAGTTCTCCGACGGCACCCAGCGCGCCCCGGGCACGCCGCCGCCGAGCCCGGCGAGGCGTTGGCGCAGGTCCCACGGCACGTCGAGCCCGACGAACAGCCTCACCGCACCCCCGCCAGCAGCTTCTCCACCACCGGCAGTAGCCGCGCGACGATGCGGCGCACGCCCTCGGGGTTGGGGTGGATGCGGTCGGCCTGGTTCAAAGCGGGATCTCCGGCCACGCCAGCGAGGAAGAACGCGTCGAAGATGATGCCAGGCCGCGCGCCGAGCCGGGCGAAGGCGGCGTCGAAGGCGGCGACATACTCCGGCCCGAGATTGGGCGGCGCCCGCATGCCGCTGAGCAGCACCGGGATTTTGCGCGCGGCGAGGGCATCGAGGATGGCGGCGAGATTGGCCTCGGTCGATTTGGGATCGAGGG
>CAIYPH010000113.1 GCA_903928045.1 uncultured Rhodospirillales bacterium | reverse complement strand
GGTATCATTCCCCCCCTGGCCGCCGGTCTGCTGGATTTCTCGTTCCCCACCCCCGCGATCCCCTGGTCGCCGGTGGGTCCTGGACCTGCGGCAGTCCTCTTCGGGATCCCTGCTGAGCCGGCCGAGGCGATGCCGGACACCGCTGCGGCGGCAGTCTTCTTGACTGGAGAGACGACCACCCGACCGTCGGCCGCCCCTCCCATCTCCTCGCCCGCTGAGATGGCCGCGCGCTTCAACCTGTTCGACCATGCGGTGCAGAGCGATCCCTACCCGCTCTACCGTACGCTCCACGCCACCTGCCCGGTCTGGAAAGTCCCGCAGACCGGCCACATGCTGGTCGCCGGCTATGACGAACTCCGCGCCATGCTGCGCGACACCGGGACCTATTCCAGCGTGCTGGAGCGCTCCAAGCTGATGCAGCGCGGCGACAACGCGACGATCCTGCTGGACATCCTGCGCGCGCGCGGCTGGGAGCATGTGCAGACGCTCGCGCTCCTCGACCCACCCCAGCACACCCGCCACCGCAAGATCATCGACCTCGCCCTCGGCCCGCGCCGCGTGCGCACCATCGTCCCGCGCATCGAGGCGCTAGCCCGCGAGCTGATCGGTCAATTCATCGATCACGGCACCTGCGATTTCATCGAAGAATTCGCCATCCCCTTCCCCGGCATCATCATCGCCGAACAGGTCGGCCTCGATGCCAGCGAGTACATGACCTTCCGCACCTGGTCCGAAACCCTGCTCTCCTACTCCACCCGCCAGCTCAGCCCGGACGAGATGCGCGCGGCCGCCGAGACCGAACTTGAAATGCAGCACTACCTCGCCGACATCTTCGCCGACCGCCGCGCCAATCCGCGCGACGATCTGATGAGTGCGATGGTCGCGCCACCGCAGGATGGCGACGCACCGCTGAGCATGCATGAACTCCAGAACCTCATGCACACGCTGATCAGCGGCGGCTATGAGACCGTTACCTCGGCCATCGCGCATATGATGTGGAGCTTCATCCGCTTCCCCGACATCCCCGCCGAACTGCGCGCCGATCCCGGGCTGATCCGCAATTTCGTCGAAGAGGGCCTGCGCTGGGAAAGCCCCACCCAGGGCCTGTGGCGCAAGGTCCGCCAGGACACCGAACTCGGCGGCGTGGCGCTCCAGGCCGGCAACATCTGCATGCCCCGCTTCGGCGCCGCCAACCGCGATCCCAAAAAATTCCCCGATCCGGACCGCTTCGATCCGCATCGCGACAATGCCAGCCAGCACCTCTCCTTCGGCACCGGCGTGCATTTCTGCCCCGGCGCCATGCTGGCCCGCACCGAACTCGCCATCGCCTGCGCGGCCCTGCTCGATGCGATGGAGGATTTCTCCCTCGCCCGCCCACTGCCCGATCCGGTGCACAAGCCGGCGGTGAATTTCATCCCGCTGCGCGAATTGCACGTCGCATTCCGCAAGCGCACACCCTGAACAAACACCAACCAGGAAACGGCACGATGGGCGAGCAAAAGAAACCGGAAGACTTCAACCTGCTCGACCATGCGACGGCGAGCGACCCCTACGAATTCTACCGCGTGCTGCACGAACAACAGCCGGTCTATCGCATGCCGCAAACCGGCATCTACATTCTCACCAAATACGACGATGT
>CAIYPH010000112.1 GCA_903928045.1 uncultured Rhodospirillales bacterium | reverse complement strand
TCGCGATCCTGCTCGACGGCGCTTGGGCGCTGGCGGCGGGCCAAGCGCGCGGCTTCCTCGCCCGACGCGGGCAATTCCGCAACCGCCTCGCCGGCGGTCTCCTGATGGGCGCCGGCGTCGGGCTCGCGCTTGCGCGGGTGAAATAGACTTGCGCGCCATAGCGCCACAGGCGCCGATCCACCTCATGCCCGGCGCTCCTGCGCCATGAGCATGCGGCGATCCATGCTAGTTTCGGTTTCAGGGCGCTACCTGTTGATGGCCGCGGGAATTGTCGTCTCGTTCATCATCGCCCGCCTGCTGACCCCGAGCGAGTTCGGGCGCTTTGGCATTGCTGTCTCGATCATTGCTGTATCGAGCAGCCTGCGTGAACTCGGGATCTCGAGCTATCTGATCCGGATCCCTGAGCTTGACCGGGCAGCGTTGGGGCGCGGTTTCGCCGTTACGATGACGGCATCGCTGATCGTAGGTACTCCGATATTCCTGGGCCGGTACGCCATCGCCGATTTTTTCGGCGAGCCCGAGATCGCCTCCCTGATTGGCGTCTTGTGCCTGAACTTCCTGGTGATTCCTCCGGGTATGGGCGCCTATTCCAGCCTCCAGCGGCACATGCGCTTCGGCACGTTGAATGTCATCCAGATCGTCACCGCGCTTGCTGCCTCCGCCGTTTCCATCAGTTTGGCCGCCACTGGGCATGGCCCAATGAGTCTGGCTGTCGGACAGGTGACTCAATATATCGTGCAACTCGCTTGGCTCGCGATAATTTTGCCGCGCTACGTCTTCGTTCGCCCACGCTTCGCCGGTGCGGGGGAGATGATCCGCTTCGGCATCCCCTCAACCTTAGCCGGCGTGGTGAACCAGGGCGGGATGTATGCCACATCGATTGTGCTCGGCCGCCTCCTTGGCCCTGCTGCCGTAGGGTATTTCGACCGCGGGAGTGGCCTATTCTCGATCATGAACAATGACCTGGTCGGCTCCATCGCCCAGGTGCTATTCGTTGGCATCGCCCGCGTCCGGGACGACGTGGCGCAACTCGCGCTGTTGTTCCGGAGATCGTTGAGGATCCTGACTGCCACGATATGGCCAGCGTACGGCTTGGTCGCCGCGTTATCCGCACCATTGATCGACTTGATGTTCGGCCCGCAATGGCGCCCCGCGACAGAGGTGCTGCAAGTCCTGTGTATCGCCGGCATGATCAGTGTTGGTTACATCATTTATCAGCGCCTTGTGGTCGCGGTCGGAGCAATGGGGGGGATGCTCGCGATCGAGTCAGCTGGCCAGGGAACGCGACTGTTGGCGGTCTATCTGCTTGCCGGCTTCGGACTTGGTGCCGCAGCCTTCGGCACCGTCATTTCGATGGCGCTGCTCGGGATCCTCTATTTAATGCTGGCACGACGCTACCTGCATGCCAAGCGCCGGCTGGTGGTGCTGATCTACCTCGAATCCCTGATGCTGACGTTGGTGACCGCAGCGCCAGCTGCTTTGTTCGTCGCATATGGACCGCAGACCCTGCCGGCCTTCTTCACCTTGGCGATCGGCGGGACGATGTCACTTATCGTTTGGCTCGCGGCGGTGATGCTGCTTCGCCACGATGTGGCCGATGAACTCCGGTCGATGCTCGCGGCAGCACTCGCCTGGCGCCGCAGCGCATTCACGCCAGCTCTGCCTTCTGCTACGATCCCGACAGACAAGGGAGATACCCCATGATGCGCCTGATGAAGACTACCGCCCGTGCCGCCACGGTGGCGGCAATCACCCTCGCATCGATCGCTGTTCCTCAGGCCCGCGCCCAGGTGCTCGATATCGCGACCGACGCCTCGCCGGTCGGGCTTGACCCGCATGTGGCGACCTCGTTTGCCACCTTCGTGGTGGTCAGCAACATCTATGAGGGGCTGACGGCGATCGAGAAGGACCTGAAGATCGTCCCGGCGCTGGCCGATAAATGGACCATCTCGGCCGATAGCCTGACCTATGATTTCCACATCCGCGCCGGCGCCACCTTCCATAACGGCCGCGCGGTGACCGCCCAGGACATCATCGCCAATATCGAGCGCATCCGCGACCCCAAGACGGCCTCGCCGCTTTCCTCGCGCGTTGCCAGCGTGAAGACGATGGAGGCGACCGGAAGCGACTCGCTGCGCATCACCCTCGCCGCCCCTTCCGCCCCCTTTCTCAGCCAGCTCGGCACCATCGGCATCGTCGCCCCCGAGGCGATCCCGGAGCTCGGCCGCAAGCCGGTCGGCACCGGGCCCTACCAGTTCAAGGAATGGGTGCCCGACACCTACATCGCGCTCGACCGTAACGCCGCCTACTGGGACAAGGGGCTGCCTTCTATCACCGGGCTCAAGTTCCACATCGTGCCCGACGCGGCGACCCGCCAGGCCGGCGTTATGGGCGGCACCTACAAGCTGATCCCGGTCGCCGATGCCGCCACAGCCGCCGCCCTCAAGGGCAAGCCGGGCGTCAAGCTGTTGGAAACGCAGGATCTCGCCTATAGCCTGATCGGGGTGAACACGACCCGCGCGCCGTTCGACAAGCCGGCGGTGCGCGAGGCGCTCAACATGGCGCTGGATCGCGGGCAGATCGTCCAGGCCGTGTATTTCGGCCGCGGCGTGGTCGGCGGTCCGCTCTCGCCGGCGCTGGCCAACTGGGCGCTGCCGGTCAGCGATTTCCCCTGCTATAAGCCGGATGCCGAGGGCGCCAAGAAGAAGCTCGCCGAGGCCGGCGTCACCCTGCCGCTGAAGATGACTCTGAAGGTGATTGGCTCGCTTCCGCAGGCCGTCGATGCCAGCCAGGTGATCCAGGCCCAGCTCAACAAGGCCGGTTTCGAGATCACGCTGAACGTGCAGGAGCAGGGCAAGTTCATCGCCGATTGGCGCGCGTCCGACTTCGACGGGTTCGTCTCGCTCAACGGCGGCAACCCCGATCCCGACGATTATTTCGGCCGCACCTTCCAGACCGGCGGCGCGACCAACGTGTTCAAATACTCCAACCCCGACCTCGACAAGCTGCTCACCGATGGCCGGATGGAGACCGACGCGGCGAAGCGCAAGCCGATCTATGACGCGGCGCAGAAGATCCTGGCCTGCCAGGGCCCGATCATGCACATCGCCTACGGTACCCTGTTCGCCGCCGCGCGTGACGAGTTGCAGGGCTTCAGCCCGATGCCCACCCGCTCGCTGCGCACGCTGCGGGACGCCAAGCTCGCGAAGTGAGCCCGGCAGCACGGCCTCTCGCGCGGCTGCTCGGCGCGCTTGAGGCCGGCATCGCCGCCGGGCGCGGCGGTACGGCGATCGCGGCGGCGGCGGGACGCATCTTCCCGGCTGCCGCCACGGTGACGGCCGGCACGCCTTCCCCCGTGGCACGCCCGGTCTGCGCCCATCTGCCCGCCGCCATCGCCGCCGCGTCCGGCACCCCAGCGGTGGAGACGGCCGCGGCGCTGGCCGAGATGCTGCCCTTCCTCGCCTGGACTGCCCGCATCGGCGCGGAGCCCTTCGCCTCCGGCCATGCCAACACGGAGATCATCGGCCCCGCCGGGCTCGCCCGCAGTGACCGCGTGCGGATCGGCGTCAGCCTGGTGGCGCCCGGCATCACCTACCCTGACCACCAGCACCCGCCGGAAGAGATATACTACGTGCTCTCCCCCGGCGAATGGCGGCAGAATGCGGCCGCCTGGCACGCGCCCGGCTTCGGCGGGCTGGTCTATAATCCGCCCGGCATCGTGCACGCCATGCGCGCCACCGCCGAGGCGCCCCTGCTGGCGATCTGGAGCCTCTGGCTCGATGCCGCCTGAGCCGGACGCGCCGTGACCCGCGCCGTCCTGATCCGCTTCGGCGAGATGGTCTTCGTCGCCTTCGGCGTCTCGGTGCTCACCTTCCTGATGATCCACCTGATCCCCGGCGATGCGGCGCAGATCATGCTGGGCGCCGCCGATGCCACGCCGGAGAAGATCGCCATTCTCCGCGCCAAGCTCGGGCTCGACCGGCCGCTGGTCATCCAATACGGCCTGTGGATCGGCCACGCGCTGACCGGCGATCTCGGCACCTCGATCTGGACCGGGCGGCCGGTGATCGAGGAGATCGTGGGGCGCGTCGGCGTCACCGCCGAGGTTACATTGCTGGGCCTCGCCAGCGCCATCACCATCGCCATCCCCGCCGGGTGCCTGATGGCGACCATGCGCTCCTCGGTCAGTGACTACGCGATGCGCATCGTCTCCATCGCCGGCGTCACCATCCCCTCCTTCTGGCTCGGCACCATGCTGATTTTCGGCACCTCGGCACTGTTGCCGGGTGCCCAGGTGGTCGGCTACGTGCCGTTCGGGCAGGATCCCTGGGGCAATCTGCAACGCATGATCCTCCCCGTCATCGCCCTCGCACTCCCCGCGGTGGCCGCCCTCAGCCGGGTGATCCGCGCGGCAATGCTGGAGGCGCTGACGCAGGATTACGTGCGCACCGCCCGCGCCAAGGGGGTGAGCGAGGCGCGCGTCATCTTCACCCACGCGCTGCGCAACGCGCTGATCCCCTTCGTCACCGCCGTCGGCATCATCCTCGGCTACCAGTTCGGCGGCTCGGTGGTGATCGAGCAGGTTTTCGCCCT
>CAIYPH010000111.1 GCA_903928045.1 uncultured Rhodospirillales bacterium | reverse complement strand
CTTGCCAGGGCAGCCAAGCGCGTGCCGGTGGCGCGCAGATCGGCCAGTTCCGGCGGATTCGCCGCCGTCGCCGCGGCATAGGCGGTACGGAGGCCGTCCGCGGCGGTCCACACGCCGGGCGTGGTCGCGGCATGTGTGCCGGTGGCCCGTCCGGCACCGGACGCGGTCAGGGCCAGTTTTTCGGTCTTGCCATCGGGATCGGTGACGGTCACCTCGCTCGGCGGCTGTTCCTCGGTGGAGCGGCGGGTGATGGTCAGCACGCCATCGGCCACGCGGGCGGTCAGCGCATTTTCCTCCAGCTCCGGCTCTTTCATCAGCCAATGGGCGAGACGGCGCAGCAATTCGCCCTGCGGCCCGCCGCCCTCATGGCCGCGTGACCAAAGCCAGATCTGGTCCGACAGCAGCAGGGCCGTCCGCCCTTCGCCGACACGGTCGAGCAACAACAGCGGCGCGCCATCCGGCCCGGCCATCAGGCTTTCACCCTGACTGCTCGCGCTGGCCAGCCGCCGATACCATTCGCCCCAGCCGGGCAGGCCATCCTTGCCGCTGGAAGCATCGGGCAAGTCGCCGGTCACCGGATGTCGCTTGCCCACCGGGGTGAGTGCCGGGCGGAAGGCGCCTTCCAGCACGCCATTGACGATGCCGGCTGGCTTGGCCGGCAGCACGGAGCCCATCGGGGTCAGCGCCAGGCTCGCCGGCCCGGCGAATTCCGGCCCAACGCTGAGCAGCAGCCCGCCACCGCCTTTCACATAATCGGCGATATTACGCAGATAGGCGAAGGGCAGCACGCCGCGATTGGTGAAACGGTCCAGGATGATCAGGTCGAATTCCTTGATCTTCACCTGGAACAGTTCGCGCACGGGAAAAGCGATCAGCGCCAGCTCGTTCAGTGGTGTCATGTCGTCCTTGTCCGGCGGGCGCAGAATGGTGAAATGCACCAGATCGACCGACGGGTCGGCCTTGAGCAGCCGCCGCCAGGTGCGCTCGCCCGGATGCGGCTCGCCGCTGACCAGCAACACGCGCAGCCGCTCGCGCACGCCGTTCACCTCGATGACGGCGCGGTTGTTGATGGCCGAGACTTCGCCCGGCAGGCCGTTGACCGAAAGTTCCACCACGGTTGGCCCGGCACGGGTGATCGGCAATTCGATGCGGTGCTCGCGGCCCACCGGGATGCTTTCCACCACCGGCGGCTCGCCGTCGCGGCGGATGGTGAGCTGGGCGGAGGACGGGCCGCGTGCGCCAGTCTCCTTCAACCCGAGATCATCGACTGCCACTTTCAGCATCACCGGATGGCCGACCAGCCCGAAGCTTGGCGCCTCGATGATGCGCAGGCGGCGGTCCACCTCCTCGCCCTTGGCCGGGATCAGCACATGCAGCGGCGCCGAGGTGGGCGTGGCGGGGATGTCATGCACTTGCCCGTCAGTGACGGCGACGATGCCGGCCAGCCGGGCGCGGGGAATATCGGCCAGCGCCCGCTCGATGGCAGCGAAAAGCTGGGTGCCGTCATGGCCGGCTTCCGGCACCTCGACGATGCGG
>CAIYPH010000110.1 GCA_903928045.1 uncultured Rhodospirillales bacterium | reverse complement strand
TGAGGCCCCAGACCCCCATCACTTAAGGGAATGGTTTGGAGGGAGGGAGGGGGCCGACGGGATGGTTGCAACCACGGAGTTGGCCCCCTCCCTCCCTCCAAACCCTCTTAAACGAAGGGTTCTAAGCGCCACTGCCCTTAGCGGGGTCCAGGGGCAGAGCCCCTGGCCTTCCTTTCCTACCCTCACACCCAGGAGCACCCCATGAGCAATCGCGTGCGCATTCGGCGGCGGCGGCGGACGAAGATCATAGCGACGTTGGGGCCGGCGAGTTCGTCGGTGGAGGTTTTGGCGAGGTTGTTTCAGGCCGGGGCGGACGTGTTCCGGTTGAATTTCAGTCATGGGAGCCATGAGGATCATGCGGCGCGGTTTGCGATGATCCGGGATTTGGAGAAGAAGTTCGATCGGCCGATCGGGATTTTGGCGGATGTGCAGGGGCCGAAGCTGCGGGTGGGGCGATTCCAGGCGGGGCGGGTTCAGTTGCAGACGGGGCAGGCGTTCCGGCTGGATTTGAGTGCGATCCCGGGGGATGTCAGGCGGGTTCAGTTGCCGCATCCGGAGATTATCGCGGCGGCGGGGATTGGGACGAATTTGCTGCTGGATGATGGGAAGTTGCGGCTGCGGGTGACGCGGGTGCGGCCGGACCATTTGGAGACCGAGGTGGTGGTGGGGGGCGCGCTGTCGGATCGCACGGGGGTGAATGTGCCGGACATGGTGCTGCCGATCCCGGCGCTGACGGTGAAGGACCGCGAGGATCTGGCGTTCGCGCTGGAGCATGGGGCGGATTACATCGGGCTGTCGTTCGTGCAGCGGCCGGAGGATGTGGCGGAGGCGCGCGACATCGCGGCGGGGCGGGCGTGGATCATGACCAAGATGGAGAAGCCGCAGGCGCTGGACAATTTGGAGGAGATCATCCGGCTGTCGGATTGCGTGATGGTGGCGCGCGGGGATCTCGGGGTGGAGTTGCCGCCGGAGGAGGTGCCGTTGGCGCAGAAGCGGATTGTGCGGGCGGCGCGGCAGCACGGCAAGCCGGTGGTGGTGGCGACGCAGATGCTGGAGAGCATGATCAGTTCGCCCTCGCCGACGCGAGCCGAGGCGAGCGACGTGGCGACCGCGGTGTTTGATGGGGCGGATGCGGTGATGCTGTCGGCGGAGACGGCGGCGGGGCAGTATCCGTATGAGGCGGTGAATATCATGGACCGCATCATCGCCCGGGTGGAGCAGGACGAGGGCTGGCGGAGGAATATCGACGCGGCGCGGCCGGAGCCGGAGCATTCGACCGCGGATGCCATCGCGGCGGCGGCGCGGCAGGTGGCGCATACGATCGGGGCCTCGGCGATTTGCGCCTTCACGGCCTCGGGCTCGACGACGCTGCGGGCGGCGCGGGAGCGGCCGGAGGCGCCGATTTTGAGCCTGACGCCGGCGATTTCCACGGCGCGGCGGCTGGCGGTGGTGTGGGGGGTGCATGCGGTGGTGTCGCCCGACACGCACACGATGACGGAGACGGTGGCGCGGGCGAGCCGGATGGCGGTGTCCGAGGGGTTGAGCCCGCATGGCACGGAGATCGTGGTGATCGCAGGGGTGCCGTTCGGGCAGCCGGGGACGACGAATGCGCTGCGGGTGGCGCAGGTGAAATAGAATGCAGCAACCGCGTTGACATCGGCGCGGCGGCGGTGGACGCTGGCGCGACGATTGCCAAACAACACAGGATGGGGGCTTGCATGAAGGACAGTCTGTTGCTGACGCGCCGGCGGATGCTGGCGGCGACTGCGGGGTTCACCAGCCTGGCGACGCTGAATCTCGGCGGCGAAGCGCAGGCGGCGCCGGTGCGGGGGGGCAAGATGATTTATGCCCGCTACGCTGACAGCCTCGAGCTGGACCCGGTGTGGACGGACGCCAACGTCGATATCTGGGTGGCCTCCTCGATTTATGAGACGCTGCTGTTCCCGACGGCCGATGGGCTGGATGTGATGGCCGGGCTGGCGACCAAGTGGGCGTATTCGGACGGTGGCAAGACGCTGTCGCTGACGCTGCGGCCGGGGGTGAAGTTCTCCGACGGCGCGGCGCTGACGGCGGAGGACGTGAAGTTCTCGCTCGATCGTGCGCGCAACCCGAAGAATGGGGCGTGGAACGAGATGCTGGGCTCGATCGACAGTGTCGAGATCGCGTCGTCGGACATCATCGTGGTGAAGCTGAAGCGGCCGGACCCGACGCTGCTGCCGGCGCTGGCGATGTTCAACACCGGCATTCTGCCCAAGGCGAAGTATGAGGCGACCGCGGGCGCCGATGACCATGCCAAGGCGAAGGCGTTTGCCGAGCATCCGCTGGGCACCGGGCCGTTCATGATGACGGCGTGGACGCGCGGGCAGAAGATGACGTTCAAGCGGAACCCGAACTACTGGGGCAAGGACAAGGACGGCGTGGCGCTGCCGTACCTGGACGAGGTTGAGTTCCAGATCATCCCCGACGATGCGACGCGGATGCTGAAGCTGAAGGCCGGCGAAGTGCATGGCTCGGAGTTCATCCCCTTCTCGCGCGTGAAGGAGATGCAGGCCGATCCGAACCTGCGGATGGAGCTGTGGCCGTCGACCGCGATCTCCTACGTCGTGCTGATGTGCAAGGAGACGCTGAAGGACGGGACGAAGAACCCGCTGGCGAACAAGAAGGTTCGCCAGGCGCTGAACTATGCGTTGAACAAGGACGCGATCATCGCCATCACCACGCAGGGGCTGGGCAAGCCGTTGCAGTCGTTTATGTCGTCGGTGACGCCGCTGAACAGCCTGGGTGGGCCGGTCTACAAGTATGATATGGCGAAGGCGAAGGCGCTGCTCGCCGAGGCGGGGTTTGCCGGTGGTTTCGAGGCCAAGTGCATGATCCTGGCCGGTAACCAGAACCAGACCAACGACCTGACCGCGATCCAGCAGATGCTGGGGCAGGTGGGCGTGAAGCTGACGCTGGAGCAGCTCGACAACCCGTCCAAGACCGCGCGCTACCGTGGCGAGGACTTCCAGATGAACCGCGGCGGCTGGACCGACGACATCGCCGATCCGTCGGAAATCGCGTCGTATTTCGCCTACTCGCCGACGGTGAACAACCTGCATTCGGGCTGGAAGAGCGAGCGGGTGAACGAGCTGTTCATGCAGAGCCAGGCCGAGATCGACGTGGCGAAGCGGCGCGGGCTGTATAAGGAGCTGCAGGCGATCTACATCGACGAGGCGCCGATCCTGTTCCTGTACGAGACGCCGTATCCGGTGTGCTGGCGCAAGAACGTGAAGGGCTTCGTGCAGATTCCGCTGGGCAACAACTTCTTCGAGGGTGCCTACGTCGACAAGGCGTAGCCGCTCGCCGGGGTTTGCCGTGATGGACGACGTGACCGGACATGGCGCCGGCCGTGAGGTGGCGCGCGGCCTGAGGGCTGTGCGTCGGCTCGCGGGCCGGGGGGTGGGGCAATGAACCGCGGGACCTGGCTGGTCTCGCGGCTGTTGCAGATCATCCCGACCTTCATCCTGATCGGGCTGGCGGTGTTCGTGCTGGCGCGGCTGCTGCCGGGGAATGTGGTGGAGGCGCTGCTGGGCGATCGCGGCACCGATGAGGCGGTGGCGCGGTTGACGGCGCAGCTCGGGCTCGACCGCTCGATCCCGGTGCAGCTGTTGCAGTATTTTCGTGCGATCCTGGAGGGGGACCTCGGGGATTCGCTGGCGCTGCGGATCAAGGTGACGACGCTGATCGCCGATCGGCTGCCGGTGACGGGGATGTTGACGCTGATGGCGATCATCATCGCGCTGGGGATGGCGGTGCCGCTGGCGTTCGTGGCGGCTTTGAACGCCAATCGATGGCCGGATTTGCTGATCCGCTGGGTGTTCCAGCTCGGGCTGTCCTCGCCGGTGTTCTATGTCGGGCTGTTGCTGCTGACGGTGTTCGCGGCGGGGCTGCGGTGGTTCCCGGTGGGGGGGTATGGCGATACCTTTGGGGAGAAGCTGTACCACTTGTTCCTGCCGGCGGTGGCGCTGGCGTTTTCGTTCTCGGCGGTGGTGATGCGCAATTTGCGCGCCTCGATCCTTGCTGTGTTGAACGCGGAGTATGTGGATTTCGCGCGGGCCAAGGGGATCGCGGCGCGGCTGGTGCTGTTCCGGCACGTGCTGCGCAACGCGCTGATCGCGACCGTGACGCTGGTGGGGCTGCATATCGGCTCGCTGCTGGGCGGCGCGGTGGTGACGGAGAGCGTGTTCGCGGTGCCGGGCGTTGGGCGGTTGATGGTGGATTCGATTTTCAGCCGCGATTATCCGGTGATCCAGGCGTTGACGCTGGTTCTCGCGTTGTTGGTGTCGCTGGCGTTTTTGGTGACCGATATCGTGCAGATGTGGCTCGACCCGCGGGTGAGCCGGTGAGGCGGCTGTCGGGGCCGCTGATCGGCGGCATCGTGTTGCTGGGCGCGGTGGTGATTTGCGCGATCATGCCAAATGTGCTGGCGCCGTATGACCCGCTGGGGTTCGATTTCGGCGCGCTGCTGGCGCCGCCGACGGCCGCGCATCCGTTCGGGACGGACCAGTTCGGGCGGGATATGCTATCGCGCACGATCAGCGCGGCGCGGATCGACCTGCAGATCGCGCTGTTCGCCACGTTGTTCCCCTGCGCACTTGGGGTGCTGATCGGGTTGTTCGTCGGCTGGTATGGCGGTCTGGCCGACATGATTTTTGGCCGACTGGTCGATCTGGTGGTGACGTTTCCGTTCCTGGTGCTGGTGATCGCCATTGTGGCGATCCTTGGACCGGGGCTGGTGAATATGTATATCGCAATCACAATTGTCGGCTGGGTGGCCTATGCGCGATTGATGCACGCCGAGGTGCTGGTGCAGAAATCCGGCGAATATGTCGCCGCCGCGCGGGTGCTCGGCTATTCGACGCCGCGCATCCTGTTCCGCCATATCCTGCCGAACGCAATCCGTCCGGTGCTGGTGTATCTGGTGTCGGACATGGCGCTGGTGATCCTGCTTGGCTCGTCGCTCGGCTATCTCGGGCTCGGCGCGCAGCCGCCGGAGGCGGAGTGGGGGGTGTTGATTGCCGACGGCAAGAACTTCTTCGACCAGGCGCCGTGGATCGCGTTGTTTCCGGGCGGGGTGATCGTGTTGGCCGGGTTGGGCTTCTCGCTCACCGGCGACGGGCTGGCCGAATTGATGGACGTCAAGCGGTGAGCGCCCCTTTGCTCGAGATCAGCGACCTCAAGGTGACGTTCGCGACGCCACGCGGGGCGGTGCATGCGGTGGATGGGGTGAGCTTCTCGGTCGGGCGGGGCGAGGTGCTGGGGATTGTCGGGGAGTCGGGGTCGGGCAAGTCGGTGACGCTGCGGGCGATCCCGCGGCTGCTGCATGCCAACGCGACGGTGAGCGGGCAGGCGACGTGGCAGGGGCAGGATTTGTTCGCCATGGATGCCGAGACGCTGCGCCGGGTGCGCGGCGGCAAGATCGCGGCGATTTTCCAGGAGCCGATGTCGGCGCTGAACCCAGTGCTGCCGATCGGGCAGCAGATCGACGAGGTGCTGGTCGCCCACACCACGCTCGATCGCGCGGCGCGGCGGCGGCGGGCGGCGGAGTTGCTGGGGCTGGTGGGTATCGCCTCGGCGGGGACCCGGCTCGACCAGTATCCGCATGAGTTCTCCGGCGGCATGCGCCAGCGCGCGATGATCGCCATCGCGCTGTCGGCCAATCCGGAGTTGTTGCTGGCCGACGAGCCGACCACGGCGCTTGATGTGACGATCCAGGATCAGATCCTGAAGCTGATGCTGCGGCTGGTGGCCGAACTCGGGATGAGCATGGTGCTGGTGACGCATGATCTGGGCGTGATCGCCGAGACCTGCGACCGGGTGGCGGTGATGTATGCCGGGCGGCTGTGCGAAACGGGGACGGTGGTGGACGTGTTTGAGCGGCCGCTGCATGCCTATACGCGGGCGCTGCTACAATCCATGCCGGGCGAAGGGGCGGCGCGGGCGCAGCTCATCCCAATTCCCGGGCAACCGCCGCGGATCGACAAGCCGGTGCCGGGCTGCGCTTTTGCGCCGCGCTGCACGCTGGCCGAGCCGCGCTGCGGGTCGGAGCGCCCGTTGCTGCGCGCATTGGCGCCCGCCCATGAAACCGCATGCCATGCCGGCGAGCGGCTACTGGCGGAGGCTGGGGCATGACACTGCTCTCGGTCTCCGGCCTGTCCAAGCGGTTCCCGGCCCGGCGCGGACTGGTTGACGTGCTGCGTCACACACCGCGGCAGGCGGTGCATGCGGTTGAGCAGGTTAGCCTCGATGTGATGCGCGGCGAGACGTTGGGCATCGTCGGCGAATCCGGCTGCGGCAAGTCCACCCTGGCGCGCTGCTTGGTGCGGCTGCATGAGCCGGATGGTGGCAGCGTCAGCTTTGACGGTACCGACGTGCTGGCGCTGGAGGGCGATGCGCGGCGGCGGTTCAACCGGCAAGTGCAGATGGTGTTCCAGGACCCCTACGGTTCGCTCAATCCGCGGATGACGGTGGGCGACATGCTGGGCGAGGCGCTTTCGGTGCATCGCGTGGTGCCGGCAGCGGAGATCCCGGCTCGGGTGCGCGCGCTGCTCGACCTCGTGCATTTGCCCCAGGATGCCGCGCTGCGCTACCCGCATGAATTCTCCGGCGGGCAGCGGCAGCGCATCGGCATCGCCCGGGCGCTCGCGGTCGAGCCGTCGCTGATCATCGCCGACGAGCCGGTCTCGGCGCTCGACGTCTCGGTGCAGGCCTCGATCGTCAATCTGTTCATGGAGTTGCAGGACAGGCTGGGACTGACGCTGGTGTTCATCACGCATGATCTGCGGCTGGTGAAGCACATGACCCACCGGGTGGCGGTGATGTATCTTGGTCGCATCGTGGAAATCGGACCGACCGCGGAGATTTTCGCCCGGCCGCAGCATCCCTACACCCAGGCGCTGATCCGTGCCGTGCCGTTGGTGAAGGCACGTCGGCGGGATGGCGAAGTGGCTGTCATGGGCGAGTTGCCGAGCCCGCTCAACCCGCCCACGGGCTGCGCCTTCCATCCCCGCTGCCCCCGCGCCGAGGCGGCTTGTGCCCAGGCGGTGCCCGACCTCAGCGATCGCGGCGCCGGCTGGCAGGTGGCGTGCCGGCTGGCCTGAAGCGGGTTGCGCGCGGGACTTTCAATCTGAGCCGAAGGAGCCGACCAATGCCCCTCACTGTGTTCATCACCGGCGCCTCCGCCGGTTTCGGTGCCGCCATTGCCCGCCGCCTCGTACGCGATGGGCATCGCGTGATCGCTGCCGCCCGGCGCGCCGAGCGGCTTGACGCGCTTACCGCCGAGCTTGGGACCGCGCTGCTCCCCTTCCCGCTCGATGTCACCGATGCCAATGCCGTCGAGGCGCTGCCGGGCAGCTTGCCGGACGGGTGGCGGGAGGTGGACGTGCTGGTCAACAACGCCGGCCTGGCCCTGGGCTTGGCGCCGGCTTGGGAGGCCAAGCGGTCGGATTGGGACACCATGGTGGCGACCAATGTGACCGGTCTGATCCACGTCACCCGCGCCTTGCTGCCGGGCATGGTGGAACGCAATCGCGGCCATGTCGTCAATCTCGGCAGCACCGCCGGTATCTACCCGTATCCGGGCGGGCATATCTATGGCGCCTCCAAGGCGTTCGTGACCCAGTTCAGCCTGAACCTGAAGGCGGATCTGGTGGGCACCGCGGTGCGGGTAACCGATGTCGAGCCCGGGTTGGTGGGAGGCAGCGAGTTCAGCATGGTGCGCTTCGGCGACCCGGCGCGCGCGGCGGCGATGTATGCGGGCACCACGCCGCTGAACCCCGATGACATCGCCGAGACCGTCTCTTGGGTGCTCGGTCTGCCGGCGCATGTGAACATCAATCGGATCGAGATGATGCCGACCTGCCAGGCGCCGGCGGCGCTTGCGGTGAAACGGACGGGGTGAGCTCCGAGCAAAGCGGATAAAAGTTTTTTGGTTCTTTTTTTCAAAAAAGAACCGCTTACTCCCCCTTCGGCAAAACCTCGGCGATGTAAGGCGGCAGGCAGAACGACGCCGCGTGTACCTCAGGCGACCAATAGCGGGTCTTGCCGAGAATGCCGGAAGCAGCGGCGCGGGCGCGGATGGTTTCGACCGGGGCATTTTCGAAACTGGCGGCCTTGGTGGCGAAACCGAGCGTCATGAAGCCGCCGACATAGGTCGGCACCGCCGCGACATAGGCGCCGACGCGGGGGAAGAATTTGGCGCGGCGGAGGCTGGTGTCGCGCAGTTCGTCGGACTGCATGGAGGGCACGCCGCATTGGTTCACGATGACGCCTGACGCGGTGAGGATGCGGGCGGCGTTGGCGTAGAACTCATCGGTGAACAGTACCTCGCCGACGCCGATCGGGTCGGTCGAGTCGACGATGATGGCGTCGAAGGAGGCGTTGGGCGCCTTGCGGACGTAATCGATACCGTCGCCGACGATCACTTCGGCGCGGGGGTCGTTCCAGGCATCACCGGCGATGGCCGGCATGAACTGTTTGCAGAGGCTGATCACCTCGCCGTCGATCTCCACCATCACCGCCTTCTTCACCGTGCTGTGCTGCACCACGCGGCGAAGCACGCCGCCATCGCCGGCGCCGATGATCAACACATTTTCCGCCGCGCCATGGGCAAGCAGCGGCACATGGGTGATCATTTCCTGGTAGGTGAACTCATCGGCCTCGGTGATCTGCACTACCCCGTCGAGCAGCATGACGCGGCCGTGGCTGTAGGTGTCGAAAATCGCGATGTCCTGGAAATCGCTCTTGGTGCGCGCGAGTTCGCGCTTGATGCGGAAGCGCTGGCCCCAGTCCGGGTAGAGCGTCTCATTCACCCACAGATCGGTCGACACCGCCAACTCCTTCAAAAAGCACAAGCCAGACGAGCGGATCGTCTGGCTTGCCTCGATTTCAGCCGAAAGCCTGGATCAGATGACGCGACCGCGCCGCTGTTCGATACGATCGATGCGGGCCGGCTTGAAGGCCTGTTCCAGGATCGGGATCGACAGGTTGGGGTCGCACTCTCCGCACATGAAGATGTCCACCGCGGCGAAATTGCGTTCCGGCCAGGAGTGAATGGAGATGTGGCTCTCCGCCAGCACGACCACACCCGACACCCCGCCATTGGGGGTAAAATGATGGAAATGGCTATGCAGAATGGTCGCCCCCGCGGCGATCGCGGCCTCGCGCAGCGCGGCATCGATGTGGTCGGGGTTGTCGAGATTAGTGGCGCCCCAGAGATCGACGAGGAGATGGGTTCCGGCGAACACCATTCCATCGCGGCGGATGAAATAGTCCGTCCGTTCCTCCTCGTGGCCCATAGCGGCTTCCGCCGGCATGCGATCCAATACGTGCTGGTTATCGCTCGGCAGATCCGAGACCATCCCCAGTGGTGTGAGTGCGTTCATCACGCATTCTCCTTTCCGACCAGTAGACAGCCTTCTGGGCCGCGCGCGTCAACGCGCGGTTCCGTGGGCTAAGGCGGCGGAACATGATGAAGTCGCCCGCACCGCGCAAGAGGAAAAATGACTGGGATTGGAATGCCTGTCCCGCGCCTACATCCGCGGCGGCGTGCCGCCCATCCCCTTGATGGTCGCGGGCAAAGCCTTGGCGATTTGCGACTCGGTGGCGACGCGGCCGAGATCGGAGACGGCGCCGACCGGGGTGGAGGTCAGGAAATCGAACGCGCTGTTCGCCTTGTCATCGGCGAGGCGGTTCAGATAGCGGGCCCGCAAAGACTCGACGCGGCCAGGGGCGGGGTTGCGGGACACCGCGCCAGCGAGACGCAGGACAAGGAGGGAGGTATCGGTGGGAAGCTTGCCGGCGCCATCGTCGTGGCGGGTGACCAGGTCAATGAGGATCTCGGCCGCGCCGCGCCAATCCTTTGCCGTCTCCAGCAATCCGGCAGCGGTATCGAGCGCCTGGTCGGTGCCTAGGCGGGTCAAGATGGCGCGTGCCGACCCTAGGTCACCCAGCCCGGCGGCGGCGCGGGCGAACAGCAGGTCCCGTTTCTCGGCGAGCGGCGCATCGAGTCCGGGCGCCGCGGAGATATTGAGGGCGTCGAGCATGCCGGCATGGTCACCGGCACGGCCGCGGATTTCGGCCAGGCGCGCGCCGGCCTCGGCACGCAGTTGGCCTGCAGGGCTGCGGGAGACGGCGCGCTGGAGGGCTTCGGCGGCCTTGTCCGGGAGATCTAGCCGCAGCAGTTGCTCGGACATCCTGACGCCAAGCTTGGCCCCCGCCTCGTCCTGTGGCCAAAGATCGGCATTTTCGTCAACGAGCGCCAGCCATTCCATGCTCTCGGCCCCGCCGGCGGGATCGTGTTGCATCGCATGAGCGAATACGCGAGCCAGGTTTGGTTGCAGGGCGTCGCGGCGCTCAGGCCAGATCTCGAGTGTCTCGCGCAGCATTGCCAGCGCGGGCCTGCTCTGGCCGGAGTCATCGAGTAGGTCGGCGATGCGTTTCCGGCGCTCGAACTCGGTCGCATCCCCGCGCCAGGTATAGAGCGACTTGGTCAACGTCACCGCTGCCTGCGCCGGGTTGATGGTGTGGTCGGCCAGGCGACGCTCGGTCAGCAGATCGACGGCACGGGAGCGGGACAGGCGGTCACCCTGCTCGGCGATTTTCCCCAGGAGTGCGGTGCCCTCCGCCACTTTCGTCGGGTCCGGGTCACGCAGCAGGAGCCGGGCCCGGGCAAGATCGGCGCCGGGCTGATCGGGAAAGCGCTCGAGCAGACGGAGCGCCGCGGCGGCCTCGCCCGCCCCGGTCAGCGCCTCGACGGCGACGGGGAGGATTTTGCGGCGTAGCTCCTCTGGGTAGGCGGCGATCAGCTCGATATTGCGGGCAATCGCCGGCCCGATGCCCTGGGGTGCCTTTTGGGACGCATGGGCAGCAAGTGCGCGCCAGAGGGATGCCTCGTCATTGCTGACCTCGGCGGGAATTTCGACCGACCCGCCATCGCCCGCATGGCCGGCGAGGACCGCGGCCACCGCGCGCAAGCCGGTGAAGCGGGCATCGTCCGGTGCGCCTGCTTCGCCGGCGACGTCATCGAGCATGGCCTGGGCCTCGGTGCCAAGGCCAAGCGCCAGCATGGCCTCGGCCGACCGGACCCGTGCCTCGGTGCGCGCGGCCCCCTGGGCGGAGTCCGACGCGGCGCGAAGGGCCTGGAGGCGCCGCCGCAGGGCCGCAGTCGGTCCAGGGGGGAAATCGAATAGCCTGGATTGGGGAACGTAGCCTGGTGCGACACCATCCGCCACGAAGGGGCCGCCGGGTGCGGCGCCGCGCACGACGAAGCCGGTGCGAACCGCCTGCATGTCGACCGTTGCGGAAGTTGGACGCAGGACGACGCCCAGCCAGGTTTGCTCCGTGGCATAGTCGGGCAGGCGGCTGGCCTGCGGGATCAGCGCGGCGACGGCACGAACCGTGCCGATGAGGGCGCGCGCGCCGGTCTCGGGTTCCGCAAGTTCGACCACACGCCCTGGCGTGGCGAGGCGGAACACTATCGCGTCCCCCTCCGGCTCGGCCGGGATCGACACCGCATCACCAGGGGAGGATGCGGACGATAGGCTCACCACCCAGCCGTCACTCCTGCGGCGGACCCTGAGCGCCTCGCCTGGCGCGAGCGGTATGTCGACGACGGTGGCAATCGGCGAGACGACGGGAACCGCGACAGGCCGGCCGAGGGCGCCGGAGATCACCGAGGCGTCCATCGCCACCGCAACGTCGAACACGACGACGCCGGTCCCGATGCGCCGGAAGGAGGCGGCGCCGACATCGGCCTCGGAGACAAACAGGAAGGAAGCAGGTGGCAACGGGGGAGAGGCGGGTAGCCTGCGCACGGGATCGGGAGGTGCGGCCCTGATCTGCAAGGTGGCGGCCGCGGGCGGGGCCGCGGGCACGGGCGGACGGGAGGGGGCCGCCGCCACCGGTACTGCGGTTGGCGCGGGCAGCGCGGGAGGTTCGGCCTTGTCGTCGCGCCTGTCATGCGCGGTGACCACGGCGAGGAGCCGAGGCGGACCGGCTCCGACCGTCGTGCGCGCGCGTCGATCGGCGCTCGGCTCAGATGGCTGCCCGGTGGCGCGACCAGGCGGGCGAGGCGTGGCACGATCCGGGAAATCGAGCACCAGGCGCGTGCCCAGCGATGTTCGGCGCAGGGTGGTGCCGGGCGCTTTGCGGATCGTCACCTCGTGCTCCCCGACATCGATAGACGCCACATTGCGCGGCAGGCGCGGCCGGCTGGTGGCAACGCAAGGCGGCGTGAGCGACACCGTCACCAACTCGGCGTCGTCACGCACGCTGGTGCTACAACCGGCCGGTACATCCATGACGACGCGACCGAAGCCGTCATGATCGCCCGTGCGGACTTGCACACTCGTGGCCCCGGCCAATGCAGCGCCGGAGTGGACGGCCAGCACGATCAAACAGAGCCGGCCGAGGGCGCTCGCCACCATCAGAAGCCGTTCATGATCTTGTCGATATCGGACTGCTCCATCGCCGCACTCGGCAATTGGGGCCCGTTGAGCAAGGCCGTATCCTCATCGGCAAGGAAGTCGGTCGTGCCCTCCTCATCGAGCACCACGAAGGAGGTCAGGATGGTCTGGATCTTCTCCTCGATCTTCTTCAGGGTCTGAACGATCTTCGACACCCGCTGGCCGGTGATGTCCTGGAAGGAGCAGGCCTCATAGATGCGGGTAGTCGCCTCCTGGAGCCGCCCGCCCCAGGCTTGCTCCTCGCTGCCCGTGACCTGCCGGAGTTGATCGGCGACACGGTCGAGCGCCTCGCATTCCTCCAGGATCACATCGGTCGCCATCGCAGTGTGGATGACGATCGCGTCCAGTTCGTCGGTGGCGGCGGGAATATGGCTGTTGGTGATGTCGCCGACCTTGAGGACGGATATCTCGTTCTTGGTTGTCTCGATATAGCGGCCGAGATCCTCGACCTCGGCGAGAATGCCCGCCTTGGCCATCGAGAGGTCGCCGGACATGGTGTGCATCACCTCGGCGACGATCTCGGCGATCAGGCGGGCGTCGCCG
>CAIYPH010000109.1 GCA_903928045.1 uncultured Rhodospirillales bacterium | reverse complement strand
GGCCCGCGACGCGTGAGGCGCGGCACAGGCGGGGCCTGGCGCGGGCGGAGTCCCGGTGAGCGCGGTTTGGCCTTGGGTGCGCCGGACGTGGGGGGAGGGATCGGCGGGGCCGCGGGAAGCTGGCCGTCGCGCAGTTGCGCGAGGATGGTGTCAACCCGGCGGGCGATGTCCTCGAGCTGGGCGAAAATCCGCGCGTACGCCGGCACCAGCGCGAGCAGCGGCCATAAGGCGCGGCGCATCGCGGCGATGATGAGGGTGAGACGGGCGGAGGAGGATGTCATGAACGTTTATATAATTCACCTATACGTTAAGGTCAAGCGAAAAAACAAGACGGGGCGAAATTTCTTTCGCCCCGCCCGGTGAGACTCAGGAAGCGCTCCTCTTTTGAAAAAAAGGGCAAAAAACGTTTATCGTTGGCCCGGAGCCCTCCGGGGACGCACCGACCCAAACGGATAGAATGTTTTTGCTTCTTTTTTCAAAAAGAAGCGCTTGCTTCCGTAAACCTCGGCGCTACGCCGCCCGCCGCCCGCCCAGCCGATCGCGCTCGGCCACCAAAGCGTGCACGCGGGGCAGCAGGTCCCGCCCATAGGCCACCGTGTCGGCCAGCGGGTCGAAGCCGCGGATGAGGAAGATGTCCACGCCGAGATCGTAGTAGTCGAGCATCGCCTCGGCGACCTGGTCGGGGGTGCCGACCAGCGAAGTGGAGTTGCCCTTCGCGCCGGTGAACTGGGACAGCGCGGTCCATAGCCGCTTATCGAGCCGGGTACCCAGGGCGGCGGCGGCGAGGAGGCGGCGCGAGCCCTCGTTGGGCGGGCCGGCGTTGGTGCCGAAGCCGGTTTGCGGGGCGAGACGGCGGGCGGTGGCGAGGATGTCCTCGGCGCGGGCCCAGGCGGAATCCTCAGTCTCGGCGAGGATGGGGCGCAGCGAGAGCGAGATGCGCGGCGCGGCGCGGCCGTTCTGCGCGGCAGCGGCGCGGACGCGGGCGATCTGGCCGCGCACCTGCTCGTAGGTCTCGCCCCACAGCGCAAACACATCGGCGTGACGGCCGGCGACCTCGATGGCGGCATCCGAGGCGCCGGCGATGAAGATGTCGATCGGCGTGCTCGGCTTTATCGCGGAGAACCCGCCTTCGACCTGATAGAAGCGGCCGTGGTAGTCGAACGGCTTCTCCGCGGTCCATTCGGCACGGATGATGTCCAGCGCCTCTGACGTGCGGACGTAGCGCTCGTCCTTGTCGGCGACGGTATTGCCGTCATGCACGAGTTCGGCGTGGTCGCCGCCGGTGATGACGTTGAAGGACACGCGCTGGCCGTACAGCTCATGCAAAGTGGCGAACTGGCGGGCCAGCACGGTGGGGGCGGTGAAGCCCGGGCGCTGGGCGATCAGGGTGCCGAGGGTCTTGGTCACCGCGAGGATGTGCTGGCTCACCTGCAGTGCGTCGGGGGTGGAGGAGTGGAAGGCGGTCAGCACGCGATCGAAGCCGCCGAACTCATGCGCCTTGGCGACGGCCTCGATGTAGGTGCCATCGAGGATGGGGCCTTTGCGGGGGATGATTTCGGAGGAATTGTGGTTGCCGACAAAGCCGATGAATTCGACGGGCATTGGGGTCTCCTGCGGGTGAATGGGGGGAGGATCAGGACAGGTGCGGGCGCGGGGCAATGAGCGCGCGGATCCATGAGAGGAGGCCTGTCAGCGGGTCATGGCGCGGAGCAGCCGGTGTTTCGGGCTGCTCGGATGGGCCGATGACGCCATAGACCGGATCGCAAATCGGCAACTCGCCCCAGGAGAGATAGTCGTACCAGCGGGGCTGAGTGGGCGCCGGGGGAGTGGTGTGAGGCATGGTGCGGTTCTCCGGTCAGGCGAGGGCGGGGTTGAACTGCGCGTCGAAGGCGGCGGCGGCATCGAGCCGGGCGGGGATGACGCGGGCGGCGAGGTAGCGGTCGGCGGTGCGCTGTTCATCGGCGATCACCGCGCGGTCGATCGGAACCGCGGCGGAGAGGTCGGTGTTGAAGGCATGCAGCGCGATCGCCTCGGTGACGTTGATCTCGGCCGTCAGGGCGCGGGCATAGGCCTCCCGGTTGGCCAGCGCCCACCGCCGTGCCTTGGTGACCCGGCCGATATAGTCGAGCAAAATCGGGCGCTTGGCGGCGATGGCGTCGGTACGGGCGATCTGGAAGGAGAGCCCGGTCAGCAGCCCGTCCCGCCCATCGACGACCACTCGCGCATTGTCGGTGAGTACGGCCTGGGAGACGTAGGTGTTCCAGGTCGACCAGGCGGCCACCGCGCCGCTGGCCAGGGCAGCCTTGGCGTCGGCGGGCAGGAGGTTGGCGATCTGGATGGCATCGCTCGGCCAGCCCTGGCGCTCCGCCACTGCCAGCACCAGCGCATGGCCGATGGAGCCGCGATTGGTGCCGATGCGCTTGCCCCGGAGATCCGCGACGCTGCGGATCGGCGAGGCATCGGGCACCACGATCGCCGTGCTGGCGCCGGTGCCGCGCACGGCGGCGACGATGCGGGCCTCGATGCCGGAGGCGAGCGCGAAGGTCACCGGCGCATCGCCGGCGAAGGCGGTATCCACCGCATTCGCATTCACCGCCTCCAGCAGCGGCGCGGCGGCGGCGAACTGGCTCCATTCGAGGCGATAGGACAGGCCATCGAGGACCCCGGCGGCTTTCATCAGGGCCTGGACACCGCCGCGCTGGTCGCCAATGCGCAGAACGGAGTCGGCATGGGCGCGGCTGGCGAGCATCACGGCGGGAGCGGCGAGGAGTGAGCGGCGGGACAAGGTCATGATACGGCTCCGGCGAAATTGGCCAGCCTGTCACGGCCGGCGGCGAGGAAAACGGAATCGTCCTGCGGGGTGTGGATGCGGCCGCACAGCACGTCCCGCAGATGGCGCTCCAGCGGGTTGCGCCGCGCGAGCCCGGCGTTGCCGGTGAGTGCGAGGGCGCGCTGCACGGCCTCGATGGCGTTGTTGGTGAGGCGCTGTTTGAGCAGCCCGGCCTCGGTGGGCGGCAGCGACGCGGGGTCGGCGTCCACCGCTTCGGCGGCGGCGTTGAGCAGGCGGGCATCGAGGCGCAGAAGGCCGTCGATGGCGCCGAACTCGGTCTGGATGCGCGGCACGGTGGCCAGCGGCGCGCCGAGGTTGCTCGGCACCCGCGCATGTAGCCAGCCCGCCAGCCAGTCCCGCGCGGCGAGGGCGATGCCGTGATAGACCGCACTGACGAGGCAGGCGTTCCAGGCGCCGGTCTGCGGATCGGGGCCGGTCCAAGCGGCGGGCTCGCGCAGATCGACCGCGTGGTCATCGGGCACGAAGACCTCGTCGAACACCACATCATGACTTTCGGTGGCGCGCATGCCCGCCTGATCCCAGGTCGGCTCGACCGTGATGCCAGCCGCAATGGCCGGCACCAGCACGAAGCCGACGCGCGGGGCCGCCTCGTCGGTGCGCAGCCAGACATTGAGCCAGGTGAGCACCGGGATGCCGGTGCAGAAGGTCTTGCGCCCGCTGACCCGCCAGCCACCTTGCGTGCGCCGCGCGATGGTGGCGGGCATGCCACCGCGGGCGGGGGTGCCCAACTCCGGCTCGACGCGCAGCGCGTTGATCAACTCGCCGTTCGCGACTGCGCCGCGGGCCACACGCTCATAGGTCGCGCCCGGCCAGGGGCGTCCGCGGGCGAGGCCGGCGTGGTGCAGCGTCTGCATGGCGAGCACCAGGGCGGTGGCGGGTTCGCCGCGGGCGATGGCGGTGATGACCGCGACGGATTGCGCGAGCCCGGCCTCGGCGCCGCCGAAGCGGCGCGTCACGGTGAGGCTGAGCAGGCCCTGCGCATGCAGGGGCGCGAGGTTCCGGCGGGGGAACTGGCCGGTGCGGTCATGCTCGGCGGCGGTGGCGGCGAATTGCGCGCCCAGCAGCGCGGCGGCGCGCACGGGGCTGCTGGCCAGGGCGACGTTCATCAGGCGGCCTCAGCGGGGGTGGGGATGGTGACACCGAGTTCGGCGAGCAGGCGGGCGCGCAACGCGGCGAAGTCGGGGTGGCCATGGCTGCGGGGGCGCGGCAGCCGAATGGTGATGTCCGCGGCGATGCGGCCATGCGACAGCACCAAAGCGCGATCGGCCAGGAGCAGCGCCTCATCGACGTCATGAGTGACCAGCAGGGTGGTGGGCGCGTGGGCGCGCCAGAGATCGATCACCAGCCCGTGCATGCGGATGCGGGTGAGTGCGTCGAGCGCGGCGAAGGGCTCATCGAGCAGCAGCAATTGCGGCTCGCGCACCAAAGCGCGGGCGAGGGCGACGCGTTGGGCTTCGCCGCCGGAGAGGGTGGTCGGCCAGGCATCGAGATGGCGGTCAAGCCCGACTTCGCGCAGGGCGGCCTGGGCACGCTCCCGCTCGTGGCCACCGGCGAGGCCGAGGGCGACGTTGCGCCATACCGGTTTCCATGGCAGCAGCCGGGGCTCCTGGAAGACGACGGCGGTTGGCCGGGGCACTTCCACGATGGCATCTGCCGGGATTGGATCGAGTCCGGCCAGCGTGCGCAGTAGTGTGGTCTTGCCCGAGCCGGAGCGGCCGAGGAGGGCGACGAACTGGCCGGGCGGGATGGCGAGGTCGAGACCATCGAGCACGGTGTTGGCGGCGAAGCGGCGGGTGAGGCTGCCGACGCGAACGCCGACGCGGGGAGGGGGGGGCATGGCATCAGCTCCTCAGTAGCGCCGGGCGCCAGGCGAGGGCACGGCGTTCCAGTCCGCGCACGAGCGCATCCACCAGCAGGCCGAGCAGGGCGTAGACCAGCAGTCCGACCACGATGATGTCGGTGCGCAGGAAGTCCCGCGCGTCATTGATGAGGTAGCCGATGCCGGCGCTGGCGTTGATCTGTTCGGCAATCACCAGGCTGAGCCAGGCGACGCCGAGCGCGTAGCGCAGGCCGACCAGGCCGGAAGGCAGGGCGGCGGGGAGGATGACGTGGCGGATCTGCGCGCGGCGATCGAGCCCGAAGACGCGGGCGGCCTCGACGAGTTTGACGTCCACGCCGCGAATGCCGGCGAACAGGTTGAGGTAGATCGGGAATGTGGTGCCAAGCGCGATCAGCGCGATTTTGGGGGGCTCGCCGATGCCGAACCACAGGATGAAGAGCGGCACCAGGCCGAGGAAGGGCAGGGTGCGGATCATCTGGATCGGCGCGTCGACGATGTCTTCGCCACGCCGGGACAGGCCGGACAGCAGTGCGAGCGCGGTACCGAGCGAGACGCCGATCGCGAGGCCGACCGCAGCGCGGGCGAGCGAGATGCCCAAGTGGTGGCCCAGTTCGCCGGAGAGCGTGAGGTTCCAGGTTGCCGCCAGGACGGCCGAGGGGGCCGCCAAAGTGCGGGGTGAAATCAATCCGCCCATCGAGGCCGCCTGCCACAGGAGAACCAGCGCGATCGGGGAGGCGAAACGCCGGAGGCGGACGATATCAACCGCCCAGCGCCGCGGCCGGGTGCTTGAAATGCGTGACCCGGCCAGCTCAGAAGGCGTGACCGCGTCGGCTGAACCGCTCATATCCGATACTCCATGGCGCTCGTGAAGGCGGGCGGTATAATGCATATTTCTCTAGTAGATAAATAGGTTTTAATCAACGAAAACTTACTTCACGAATAGGTGTTACCGCGCGACGGTCAGCCGCATGCCGCGGCGCGGGGCACGTGCCCGTTGCGGACCATCATGGCGTTGGCGACACGCCTCAATTCGGCGACACTTGGCCACTCGGTGGCGTCGAGATCGTCAAGGCGAGGGTCGACGGCACGGAAGCGAAATCGGTCCGGCAGGGCGATGGCGACGCCAGCGAAAACGCCGGCGACATCGATCACGATGGACTGGAACATGGCGAAACTCCCTGGTTTCGCCTGGATGTTTCATGCGTTTCCGGCGCGGTTCAACCGCGTTTTCGGTGGGAGGCAGAGTTTGCACGATTGTGCTCTGCGACCCGGCGCGTGGGAGTGGAATTCCCTCTTTGCCGCAGCGTTGGCGGCATAACTTTCCAACCCTCCGGCCCATCCCGTGGGGTGTTCGACGCCGCCGCTCACCGCCGCCCGAACATGCGCTCCAATTCGGCCCTGCTGAGCTTGAGGAAGGTGGGGCGGCCGTGGCTGCAGGTGGCGGCGCGGGGGGTGGCTTCCATCTGGCGGAGCAGGGCGTCCATCTCGGGGCCGGCGAGGCGGCGGCCGGCGCGGATGGAGCCGTGGCAGGCCATGCGGGCGATCACCGCATCGATGCGGGCGTCGAGCGCGGTGGTTTCGTCCTGCTCGGCAAGTTCGTCGGCGATGTCGCGCAGGAGGGGGGCGGGTTCGGGGGCGCCGAGGGCGGCTGGGAGGGCGCGGACCAGGATGGCGCCGGGGCCGAAGGCCTCGATTTCTAGGCCGAGGCGAGCGAGATCCTCGGCGCGTTCGAGCAGGCGGGCGACGTCGGCCGGGCGGAGGTCGACCACGGCGGGCAGCAGGAGGGGCTGGGCGCGGGCGCCGCCTTCGAGCATCTGGGTGCGCAGGGCTTCCTGGGTGAGGCGCTCATGCGCGGCGTGCTGATCGACCAGGACCAGGCCGCCATCGGCGGCGACGGCGATGATGTAGGTGTCGAGCACCTGAGCGACGGGGGCGCCGAGGGGGAAGGCGGCGCGGTCCGGCGCCTCGGCGGTGAAGGGGCCGTGGAAACGGTCGGGCGGGGGGAGTTGGCGGGCGGAGGGGGCGAGGTCCAGCGGGAGGCCGGCCTCGGCCATGCCGGCGGGACGGGGGGCGGCGAACTGCATCGGGGGGCGGTGGCCGCCCGGCGAGGGGCGGGACTGGAAGCGGATGGGCTCGATGGACGCCGTGCCGGTGCCGGCGCCACCGGACAACGCGCGGCCGAGGCCGCCGATCACCAAAGCGCGCACGCCGTCGGCGTCGCGGAAGCGGACCTCGGCCTTGGCGGGGTGGACGTTCACGTCGAGTTCTTCCGGCGGCAGGTCGAGGAACAGGGCGACGACGGCGTGGCGGCCATGGGCGATGACGTCGCGGTAGGCGACGCGGACGGCGACGCGGAGCAGCGGATCGGCGACGGGGCGGCCATTGACGACCAGGGTTTGCGCCGCGGCGGTAGCGCGGGTGATGGCGGGGGCGCAGGCGAAGCCGGTGAGGCGCATGAGGCCGCGGGTGGCATCGACCGGCAGCAGGGCACCGGCGGCCTCGGGGCCGAGCAGGGCGGCGACGCGGGCTTCGAGCGGCTGGGCCGGGAGGTCGAAGGCGGTTCGCCCGTCCGATTCGAAGCGGAAGGCGACGTTCGGGGCGGCCAGCGCCAGGCGGCGGATGGCGATCTCGACCGCGTCGGCCTCGCTGCGGACGGATTTGAGGAATTTGCGGCGCGCGGGGGTGGCGAAGAACAGGTCCCGCACGACGACGCGGGTGCCGCCGGCGCCGGCGGCGGGGGCGGCGGGCGTGATCAGGCCGCCTTCGACGGTGATGGTGGCGGCGTGGTCAGCGCCCGCGGGGCGGCTGGTGATGGCGAGGCGGGCGGCGGCGCCGATGGAGGGCAGGGCCTCGCCGCGGAAGCCGAGAGTGGCGATGCGGACGAGCTGGTCGTCGGCGAGCTTGGAGGTGGCGTGGCGCTGGATGGCGAGCGTGAGCTCCTCGGCGCTCATGCCGAAGCCGTCATCGGCGACCTCGATGCGGTCGACCCCGCCGGCCTCGATGGTTACCGCGATGCGGGTCGCCCCGGCATCGAGCGCGTTTTCAACGAGTTCACGGGCGGCGGCGGCGGGGCGTTCGATGACTTCGCCGGCGGCGATCCGGTTGACGGTCGCCTCGGGGAGGAGCCGGATGCGGCCGGCCGTCGTCACGTCTCGCCCCTGAGCTCCCGGAATCGGGCGATCAGGGCCGTGGTCGAGGGGTCGTGCTTGCCGGCTGGAGTATTGGCGGTGAGGTCTGGCAGGATGCCGCGGGCGAGCACCTTGCCGAGCTCGACGCCCCACTGGTCGAAGCTGTTGATCCGCCAAAGCCAGCCCTGCACGGCGACCTTGTGTTCGTAGAGCGCGATCAGGCGGCCGAGGGTGAAGGCATCGAGCCGGCGGACCAGGATGGTGGTGCTCGGCCGGTCGCCGCTGAAGACGCGGTGCGGGGCGACGGCGGCGATCTCGGCCTCGGAGGCGCCGGCTTCGCGCATCTCGGTCTCGACCAGGTCACGCGATTTGCCGCGCAGCAGGGCGGCGGCCTGGGCGAGGGCGTTGGCAGCGAGGATGCGATGGGCGTCGGGCCGGTCATGGTCGGGTTCGGCGGCCAGGATGAAATCGACGGGGATCACCGACGTCCCCTGGTGCAGCAACTGCATGAAGCTGTGCTGCGCGTTGGTGCCGGGTTCGCCGAAAATCACCGGGCAGGTGCGGCTCGCCACGCGCTTGCCGTCCAGCCCGATCGACTTGCCGTTGCTTTCCATCTCGAGCTGCTGGAGGAAGGCGGGGAAGCGGCGCAGCCGGTCGTCGTAGGCCAGAATGGCCTGGTTGCCATAGCCCATGATGTTGACGTGCCAGATGCCGACGAGGGCCAGCAATACGGGCAGGTTATCGGCGAAATCGGCGTCCCGGAAATGGGCATCCATGTCCCGCCCGCCTTCGAGCATGGCCTGGAACTGTTCCCATCCGGCGGCCAGCGCGATGGACAGGCCGACCGGCGACCACAGCGAGAACCGGCCGCCGACCCAGTCGCGGAACCCGAACACGCGGTCGGCGGCGATGCCGAATTCGGCCACCGCCTTGATGTTGGTGGACAGCGCGACGAAATGGCTCGCCACGGCCGCCTCGCCGAGGTGCTCGGCGACCCAGGCACGGAGGGCGCGGGCGTTGGTCATGGTTTCGTCGGTGGTGAAGGTCTTCGAGGCGATGAGGATGAGCGTACGCTCGGGGTCGAGCTCGCGCATCAGCGCCGCCGCGCCGGTACCATCCACGTTGGACAGGAAGCGGGCATGCATCACGCCGCCATGCGCCATTGTCAGCGCCTCGGTGGCCATCAGGGGGCCGAGGTCTGAACCGCCGATCCCGACGTTGATCACCGTGTCGAACGGTTCACCGGTGGCGCCGCGGATGGCGCCGTCATGCACCGCGGCCACGAAATCCCGCATGCGATCGCGCTCGTGGGCGGCGAGGGCGCTGGCGTCATCGGTGCCGGCCGGGGTGGTGGCGCGCAATCCGTCCGCGGCGCGGGACCGCAGCGCCATGTGCATGGCGGCGCGGTGCTCGGTGACGTTGACCATCGCGCCGGCAAACAGACGCTGCCGGAACCCATCGAGGCCCCCGGTATGTGCGAGGTCGAGCAAGGTGACCAGGGTTTCGCCGTCGATTGCGGTCTTGGAAAAATCCAGCGTGAGGTCGCCATGCATGACGCTGAAGCGGCGGTTGCGCTCGGGATCGGCATCGAAGCGGGCGCGGATGGATCGCCTGGCCGGCCGTGCGGCCAAAGTGGCTAGGCGCTGCCATGCAGCGGCGAAGGCCGATTCACTGTTCATAGACAAAGATTAGCGCAGGTTACCCATGAGTATATACACAAAAACGCTACACCGTGGCGGAGTCAGAACCCGAAGATGCTTTTGCGCTTGGGCATGATGATCCGGGTTTCGCCGTCCTGAGCGGTTTTGCCGAGGGCGGCGTTTTCGCGCAGGCGCTGGGCCTCGGCGTTGGGATCGATGATTACACCTGGCTCGCGCGGCAGCAGCCAGAATTGCACCTTGTCCACCCAGCCCGCCGGCGGGTCGTCGATGCCGGCCTGGGTGTTGATCTGGGTTCGGATATTGGCCGGAGCGGGCGGCCCGGCGGATTGCAGCAGCGCCATCTGCCCGGGGCTGATTGGCCCGGACGCGCTGGCCGGCTGCTGCGTCAAGGTCGCCTCCACCGCGGCGCGCGGTGCGACCTCCTGCGGGCGGGGTGTGCCGGGCTGCGGCCGCACCAGCATGTAGCTCGGCGGCAAGGCGAGCGGCGCCCGCGGTGTCACCAGGAATTCGTCGGGCGTGTCGCGCACGAAGCCGAAGGAGCGGGACAGATCGCTGCCGCAGCCGGCGAGGCCAAGCAGGGTGCAGAGCAGGAGCGGCGTGACGATGGGGCGCATGATCGCTTCCTTACTTGTCCGCGGGCGCGCCGGCAAGGCGCTTATCCGACGCCCCGCCATTGCGGTGCCCACGCTCGGGATGACGCATTCCGTCGATCACCAGGGCGGCAACGCCGCAGACGATCGCGGCATCGGCGACGTTGAAGACATACCATGACCAGCCCCAGGCATAGGCATGGATGAAATCGACCACCGCGCCGAAGCGCAGCCGATCGATCACGTTGCCGATCGCCCCCCCGGCCACCGCGCCGAGCGCGAGAATCACGCCGATGCGCTCCGCCCGCCACATCCACACCCCCAGCGCTGCCACCACGCCAAGGGCGACGACCGCCAGCATCGCCCCGCCCCAGGCCGAGTCGCTGCTGAGCAGGCCGAAGGTGATGCCATGGTTCCATACCATGGTGAGGCTGAGGCCGGGAAACAGCGGCACCGAGCCTAGATCGGGCAGGCGCAGCCCGTTCAGCACCCAGTCCTTGCTCGCCTGGTCCGCCACCAGGGTGACGGCCAGGGCCGCGATGCCGATCGCGAAGCGCCCGGCGCGGCTCACGCCGCCTCCACCGCATCGGTGCAGCGCAGGCACAGCGTGGGGTGGGCATGAACGCTGCCGACCTCGGGCAGGATTTTCCAGCAGCGGGCGCATTTCTCGCCCGGCGCGAGACCGGTCTCCACCGTGGGCTCGGCGGCACGCGTCAGCTTGGCCTCCGAGACGATCAGCACCTCGGCCCATTCGGCGGCCGCGAGCAGCCCCTCATCGGCTTCGGGCAGGCCGAGCGCGACACTGGCCTGCAGCGAGGCGCCGATCTTGCCGTCACGGCGCATCGCTTCCAGCGCCGCGGTGGCGGCGGAGCGGCGGGCGCGGATGGTGGCCCAGCGCTCGGCCAGCGCATCGTCGCGCCAGCGTGCCGGCACCTCCACGAAGTCCTGCAGATGCACGCTGGTTTCCTCGCCGAAGCGCGACGTCCAGGCCTCCTCGGCGGTGAACACCAGCACCGGGGCGAGCCAGGTGCAGAGGCAGCGGTGCAGATGGTCGAGCACGGTGCGGGCGGCGCGGCGGCGGATGCTGTCGGGCCGGTCGCAGTAGAGCGCGTCCTTGCGGATGTCGAAGTAGAAGGCCGAGAGGTCAGTGGTGCAGAAGGCGTGGATGGCGGGATAGAGGCCAGCCCAGTCATGGCTGTCCACCGCGCCCTTCACCTGCGCGTCGATCTCCCACATCCGGTGCAGCATCCAGCGCTCGAGGTCCGGCATTTCGGCCTCGGGCAAATGTTCGGCATGGGTGAACCCGTCGAGGCTGCCGAGCAGCCAGCGCAGCGTGTTGCGCAGGCGGCGGTAGAGTTCGGCGGTCTGCTTGAGGATCTCGGGTCCGATCCGCTGGTCCTCGGTGATGTCGGTGTGCATCACCCAGAGGCGCAGGATGTCGGCGCCATACTTGTCCCACACCTCCTGCGGAGCGGTGGTGTTGCCGAGGGACTTCGACATTTTGCGGCCCTGCTCATCGAGCGTGAAGCCGTGGGTCAGCACCGCCTTGAAGGGCGCCTTGCCGCGCGAGCCGACGCCTTCCAGCAGCGAGGAATGGAACCAGCCGCGATGCTGGTCGGTGCCCTCGAGATACAGGTCGGCCGGCCAGGGCAGGCCGCGCTGCTCCAGCACGAAGGCGTGGGTCGAGCCGGACTCGAACCACACGTCCACGATATCCATCACCTGCTCATAGTCGTCGGGGTTGCGGCCCTGGCCGAGGAAGCGCGAGGGCGGCGAGGAATACCAGGCGTCCGCCCCTTCTTCGGTGAATACGTCGACGATGCGCTTCACCACCTCGGGATCACGCAGCGGGATGCCGGTGGATTTCTCGACGAACACGGCGATCGGTACGCCCCAGGCGCGCTGGCGCGAGATGCACCAGTCCGGCCGGGCGGCGATCATCGAATCGAGGCGGGTGCGCCCGGCGGCGGGCACGAAATCGGTATTTGCGATTGCCTCGCGGGCACGCGCGCGGATCGTGGAGACCGAGCCGTCGATCTCGTATTCGCCATCCATGCGGATGAACCATTGCGGCGTGGCGCGGAAGATCAGCGGGGCCTTGGAGCGCCAGGAATGCGGGTAGGAGTGGACGAGCTTGCCGCGCGCCAGCAGCCCGCCAGCCTCGGTCAGCGCGGCGCAGACGGGGTTGGCGGCCTTGTAGACGTGATGCCCGGCGAAGATCGGCACCCAGGGGTTGTAGGTGCCGTCATCGCCAACCGTCTCCGGCACCTCGATGCCATGGGCGCGGCCGAGGTGGAAATCGTCCTCGCCATGGCCCGGCGCGATATGCACCAGGCCGGTGCCGGCCTCGGTGGTGACGAAGTCGCCGGCGAAGAGCGGTACGTCGAACTCATAGCCCTTGCCGCGCAGCGGATGCGCGGTGACGGTGCCGGCGAGTTCCGCTCCCTTATGCACGTGCAGCACGTGGTGGGTGGCGATCCCGGTGGCCTCGCAGACCTGCGGCAGCAAAGCGAGCGCGACGAGGATGCGCTCGCCGGCGCGGGCGAGCGAGCCGTCCTTAACGCTGTCCACCCGCACGACGGCGTAGTCGATCTCCTCGCCATAGGCGATGGCGCGGTTGCCCGGCATGGTCCAGGGCGTTGTGGTCCAGATCACCACCGCGGCATCGCGCAGCTCGGCGACGTTGGACGAGAGGACAGGGAAGCGCACGAAGATGGTGTCGCTGGTGTGATCGTGGTACTCGATCTCGGCCTCGGCCAGCGCGGTCTTCTCGACCGGCGACCACATCACCGGACGCAGGCCGCGGAACAGGGCGCCGTTGAGGAGGAACTTGCCGATCTCGCCGGCAATCGCCGCCTCGGAGGGCAGGTCCATCGTCGCGTAGCGCTCGTTCCAGGCACCGAACACGCCGAGGCGCTGGAACTCCTCGCTCTGCACGGACAGCCAATGCTGGGCATAGGCGCGGCATTCGGCGCGGAATTGCAGGATCGGCACCGCATCCTTGTCACGGCCGGATTTGCGGTATTCCTCCTCGATCTTCCATTCGATCGGCAGGCCGTGGCAGTCCCAGCCCGGGATGTAGTAGCCGTCAAAGCCCGACATCTGGCGGCCGCGGTTGATGACGTCCTTCAGCACCTTGTTGAGCGCGTGGCCGATATGGAGGTTGCCGTTGGCGTAGGGTGGGCCGTCATGCAGGATGAACTTGGTGCGGCCCTTGGAATTGGCGCGGATGCGCTCCCAGATGCCCATCTTGGCCCAGCGGGCGAGGATGGCCGGCTCCTTCTTCGGCAAATCGCCGCGCATGGCGAATTGCGTCGCCGGCAGGAAGACGGTGTCGCGGTAGTCTCGTGTTTCGCTCATGATGATCTCGTGCGGCGATCTGCCGCGTCAGGGGAAAGGCGTGCGTGATGTCCCGGCGTTCTAGCGAACCGCCGGGCGTATAATTCGCGCCTCTATAAACCCATACATGGGAATGACTATGCGGAGAGCGGGGCCACGCGGTCAAGAATCCGCCGCGCCTCCTGGCAATCGGCTGCTATGCGGGCCTTGAGCTCGTCGAGCCCGGAGAATTTCTGCTCGGGGCGGAGGAAGGCGTGCAGCGCGACCGAGAGCTCCTGGCCGTAGAGATCGCCCGTGAAGTCGAACAGGTTGACCTCGAGCCGGCTCTCCGGCCCGGCATTCACCGTCGGGCGGCGGCCGATATTGGCGGCGCCGTGTACCACGCGCCCATCGGGCAGCGTCACCGTCACGGCATAGACGCCGCGCGCGGGCTCGATATGGCGGCCAAGCGCGATATTGGCGGTGGGGAAGCCGATGGTGCGGCCGCGCTTGTCGCCATGCGCCACCACGCCGCGGATCGCCCAGGCGCGGCCAAGATGGGTGGCGGCGCGCTCGGGATAGCCGTCCTGCAGGGCGCGGCGGATGCCGGAGGAGGAGATCTGCCCGCCGGCATCGCTCAGCGGCGGCACCACGGTCAGCCCGATGCCCAGCGCCGCCGCCCGCTCGGCCAGGAAGACCGCATTGCCGCCCCGGCGATGGCCGAAGGCGTAGTCCGGCCCGCACACCAGATGCCGCGCGCCGAGTCCGGCATGCAGCACGTCGGCGACGAAGGCATCCGCCGACATGCGGCTGAAGGCGGCGTCGAACGCCAGTTCGTAGACATGCGCGACCCCGAGTGCCGCCAGCGCCGCGGTGCGCTCGGCCGAGAGGGTCAGGCGGAAGGGCGGGTCGTCCGGGCGGAACACCTCGCGCGGATGCGGCTCGAAGGTCAGCACCGCGAGCGCCGCATCCGGCCGCGCGCCATGGGCGATGCGCAGCAAATGGGCGTGGCCGGTGTGCACGCCGTCGAAATTCCCCAGCGCGACCACGGCGCCGCGGGCGGAATCCGGCAGGCCGCGCCAGGCCCGATGCAGGGCGATGCTCATCGTGTCAGCTCCGGGAGGACGGCAGCACCACCGCCTCGCCGTCAATCACCGTCTTGCCCGCCACCGTGCAGACCGTCTTCAGCGTCGCCTGCTTTTTCGCGGGGTCGAGCGCGGTCACCTCGCAGGTCGCGGTCACTGTGTCTCCGATTTTCACCGGGCGGCGGAAGCGCAGGGTCTGGCCGAGATAAATGGTGCCTGGCCCCGGCAGGCGGGTGCCGAGCACGGCGCTGATCAGCCCGGCCGAGAGCATGCCATGGGCGATACGCTCCTTGAACTGCGAGGCGGCGGCCGCCTCGGCGTTGAGGTGCACGGGGTTGGTGTCCATGCTGACGGCGGCGAACATCAGGATATCCGCTTCCGTGATGGTCTTGCCCATGCTGGCGGACATGCCGACCGCCAGATCCTCGAAAAATACGCCGTCGCTCATCTTTGCCTCGATTGCCGTCGCGGGCCGTTATCTGGACCGGACGCGCGGGTTGGACAAGCCCGCCGCCTGGTGCTTAGGTCCGCGCAATAGCCCCAGGGGAACCAAGCCATGTCCGACGCCGCCGCCCTTCTGCTCGCCGCCCGCCACGATCCCGCCAAGCGCCTTGCCGATCTTCCCGGCGCGGTGAAGCCGGTCGATCGCGCCGCGGCCTACGCGATCCAGCACAAGGTGGCGGCCGAACTTGGCCCGATCGGCGGCTGGAAGGTCTCGCCCTTCGGTACCGACGGCTCCGCCCCGATGTGCGGCCCGCTGCCCGCCTCCGGCATCGAAGCCTCGCCCGCCACGCTGCGTCCGGGCAAGCAGGCCATCCGCGCCATCGAGGCCGAGCTCTGCGCCCGCATCGGCGCTGACCTGCCGCCGCGCGGCGCACCCTACACCCGCGCCGAAATCATCGCCTCCATCGCCGCCATCCACCCGGTGATGGAGGCCTGCGAATCGCGCTACATCGAGCCCAAGGCGGTCGATATCTTCTGCAATATCGCCGACACCCAGTCCCATGGCGGGCTGATCTATGGGCCGGGGCGCAGCGACTGGCAGACGATCGATCTTGCCGCGGTCGGCATGGAGCAGCATGTCGACGGCGCGCTCGACGCCAGCCGCACCGGCCACCCAGCCGGGGACCTGGTGGCGCAGGTGCAGTGGATGGCCAATGAGGGCGCGGTATGGGCCGGCGGGCTCAAGGCCGGCCAGTTCGTCACCTGCGGCTCCTGGTCCGGCGCCAACCGTGTTGGTGCCACCGCCAAGGTGCGCATCCGGTTTTCCGGCTTCGCCGAGGTCGCGGTCGACTACGCTGAGTAGTGACGCGGCCAGGCGTCAGGCCGCCGGCCGGCTTCGCAAGGCTACGTAGATCGACGGGATCACCAGCACCGTCAGCAGTGTGGAGGCCGCGAGACCGAACAGCAGCGAGATCGCCAACCCCTGGAAAATCGGGTCAGACAGGATGGTCGCCGCCCCGATCATCGCAGCCAGCGCCGTCAACAGGATCGGCTTGAAGCGGATGGCCCCGGCTTCGAGGACGGTTTCGGTGAGCGGTTTGCCTGGGGTGGCGGAGTGGCGGATGAAGTCCACCAGCAGGATGGAGTTGCGGACAATAATGCCGGCGAGCGCGATGAAACCGATCATCGAGGTGGCGGTGAAGGGCGCGTGCAAGAGCCAGTGGCCGGGCAGGATGCCGACGAGGGTGAGCGGCACCGGCACCAGGATGACCAGCGGCAGCTTGAAGCTACCGAACTGGGCGACGACGAGGATGTAGATGCCGAGAATTGCCACCGCGAAAGCCGCCCCCATGTCGCGGAAGGTAACGAAGGTGATTTCCCATTCGCCATCCCACAGGACGGACGGGGTAGCTTCGTTGGCGGGCTGGCCGCGTAGGCGGATCTCGGGGCGGGTCAGGCTGCCCCAATCATGCGCGGCGATCAGCTTGTTGACGGCGAGCATGCCGTAGATCGGCGCCTCGAATGCCCCGGCGAGTTCGCCCATCACCATGTCGGCATAGGCGCCGTCGCGGCGGAACAGCACGGGCGAGCCGGCTTCGCGGGTGACGTGCACGACTTGGCCGAGTTCCACCACCGTGCGACTGCCCGGCATTGAGTTGGCCGGCACCGGGGTGGAGGCGACGCGCTCCGACCAGGTCTGCGCGTCCTTGGGCAGGGCCACGCGGATCAGCAGCGGGTCCCGCTCCTCGCCGCGCTGGGAGTTGCCGACGGGCACACCGCCGAACAGCGCCTGAATGGTGTCATAGACGTCGGACTGTTCGACGCCGAAGAACTCGATCTGATCCTGGTCAAGCGCGACGCGCAGCCGCGGGCGAGGCTGGCCGATGCTGTCGTCGATATCGACGATATAGGGCACCTGCCCGAACAGCTTGCGGATTTCCGCGGCCACGGCGCGGCGGGTGGCGGCATCGGGGCCGTACACCTCCATCAGAAGCGTCGAGAGCACCGGCGGGCCAGGCGGCACTTCCACCACCTTCAGCATGGTGCCAGGGGGAACCGGCAATGCCTTGAGACGCTCGCGCAGATCGAGCGCGATGGCGTGGCTGGCCCGCTTGCGGGTGTCCTTGGCGCTCAGATTGACCTGCAGGTCGCCGAGTTCCGGCGCCTGACGCACATAGGAATGCCGCACCAACCCGTTGAAATTGAACGGCGAGGCGGTACCGGCATAGGCCTGCACGGAGCGCGTTTCGGGCAGTCCGCGGGCCACCTGCGCCGCCGCCAGCAACACACGCTCGGTGTCCTCCAACGTAGCCCCCGCCAGCAGGTCGGCGGTCACCTGGAGTTCGGACTTATTGTCGAACGGCAGCAGCTTCACGGTGACGGACTGGGTGTAGAACAGCCCGCACACCGCGAGCGTCGCCACCCCCACCACCAGCAGAAACGTCCAGGCCCGCGCCTTGCTGGCGATCAGCGGCGCGGCGACGGCGCGGTACACCCGGCCGAGCCGGCCTTCATCGTGGCCATGCGCGGCGGCATTCGCAGCGCGAACCGGCGCCAGTTTCAGCATCATCCACGGCGCCACCACCATGGCGACGATGAAGGAGAAGATCATCGCCGCCGAGGCATTGGCCGGGATCGGCGCCATGTATGGCCCCATCAGCCCGGAGACGAACAGCATCGGCAGCAGCGCCGCCACCACCGTCAGCGTCGCCACCACCGTGGGGTTGCCCACCTCGGCCACCGCATCCACCGCGGCACCGAGCTTGCTCCGTCCGTCCCCCATCCCCCAGTGCCGCGCGATGTTCTCCACCACCACGATCGCGTCATCGACGAGGATGCCGATGGAGAAAATCAACGCGAACAGGCTCACCCGGTTGATGGTGTAGCCCATCAGCCGGGTGGCCAGCATGGTCAGCAGGATCGTGGTCGGGATCACCACCAGCGTCACCGCCGCCTCGCGCCAGCCAATGGCGAGCGCGATCAGCACCACGATGGAGACGGTGGCCAGCCCGAGATGGAACAGCAGCTCATTGGCCTTGTCGTCCGCGGTCTGCCCGTAATCCCGCGTCACCCGCACCTCGATATCATCCGGCAGCAGCCGGCCCTTGAGCGTCTCGAACCGCGCGAGAATCGCCTCCGACACCACCACCGCATTGGCCCCGGCGCGCTTGGCGAACGAGACGGAGGCCGCCGGCACCGGCTGCCAGGCCCCCTGCGCGTCCGGCGCCACGTTCCACACCCGGTTCTCCCCGGTGCCTGGCCCCACCACCACGCGCGCGACATCACGCACATAAACCGGCCGCCCATCGCGGGCGCCCAGCACCAGCAGGCCGATATCCTGCATGCCGCGCAGCGTCTGCCCCGCCGCGAGCGTGCTCATGCGGCCACGATCGCGCACCTGCCCGGCGACGAAGGAGCGGTTGGCATCGCGAACCTTGCCGATCAGCTGCTGCAGCGTGATCCCGTACAGCGACAGCTTCTCCGGATCGGGCTCGATGCGCATCTCCTCCGGCCCGGCGCCGACCACCTCGCTCACGCCGACGTCCTCAACCTTCACCAGCTCCGTCCGCAGCTTGCCGGCCAGCGCCTGCACCGCCGCCCCCGTCCAGCGCTCGGCGGCATCGGGGCGGGGCGAGAGGGTCAGCACCACCACCGCCACGTCGCTGATCCCTCGCCCGACCACCAGCGGCTCGGGGATGCCGATAGGGATGCGGTCAAGATTGGCGCGGATCTTCTCGTGCACCCGCAGCACCGCGTCATCCTCCCGCGTGCCGACCAGGAAGCGCGCGGTGACCATCACGCGGTCATCCTGCGTTTGGCTATACACATGCTCCACCCCAGCGATCGCCTTCACGATCACCTCGAGCGGCTTGGTCACCAGCTCCGCCGCCTCGGCGGCACGCAACCCATTGGCGCTGATGGAGATATCCACCATCGGCACGCTGATCTGCGGCTCCTCCTCGCGCGGAATGGTCAGCAGCGCCACCATCCCGGCGGCCAGCGCCGCAAGCAGGAACAGCGGCGTCAGTGGTGAGCGGATGCTGAAGCGGGTCAGCGCGCCAGAGAGGCCGAGTTTCATGGCCCGACCAGCTCATCGCCGGGCGCGACCCCGGAGAGCAGTTCCACGCCCTCCGCCATCGCCGCGCCGCGCTGCACCGGCACTTCGACGCTCCCGCTCGTACGGCGCAGGCGCACGGTATCGAGCCCGAAGCGCGTGGCGATGAAGGCGGGCGGCACCACGATCGCCCGCCGTGCCCCCGCGGCGATCCACACCAGCAGCCGCGCGCCGACGAAGTAGTCGCCGACGCCGGCCACCTCGGCATCCGCCACCACGCGGCCCTCGGCGATCTGTGGGTAGACCAGGGTGATCCGCCCGGCGAGCGGCGCCACCACGCCGAGCTGCCCGGCATCGAGCCGGATCGCGTCGCCGGCCCTGAGGCTGACGGCATAGGCCTCGGGCACCCGCAGGCGCAGCCGGAATCCCTGCTGGGCAATCTGCGCGACCCCGTCCCCCGGCAGCACCACCGATCCGGCGGTAACCGGCACGCTCAGCACCCGCCCGGCGACCGGGGCGAGCACCGCCCCCTCCACCATGTTCTGTTGCAACACCGCCCGTTCGGCGGTGCGCGCGCGCAGGTTGGCCGAGGCCACTTCCAGCGCCGTGCGCGCCTGGTCGAGCGTCGCCTTGGGCCCGGCGCCCTTCTGCGCCAGCACGTCGGCCCGCGCGACATCGATCTGCGCCTGCGCCACTTGCGAGCGCAGTCCGGCAATCTGGGCGTCGAGCGACCCCAGTTGCAGCGCCAGCTTGTCATCTCCCACGGTGGCGATCGTCTGGCCCTGCGCCACCGCGTCGCCGTCCCGTACGGCAAGCGCGATGACGGTACCGCCGATGCGGGCGCGGGCGGGGATCACGTTTGGGCTCTCGACGGTGGCGAACACCGCCTTCTGGTCGATCACCTCGCGCGCCGCGACTGTGAGGCGCGTCTCGGCCAGCGCCGCGGCAGGAAGGGCGAGCACCAGGGCAAGGGCGAACCGGATCATTGTAACGCCTCCGCGGGCTGGCAGAAGAGTTCGAACAGCGTCATCATAACCCGCTGCGCCGGCACGCTCGCGATCGAATACCAGATCGTCTGCGCCTCGCGCCGTGGCTTCACCAGCCCGTCCTTGCGCAGCAGCGCCAGATGCTGGGAGGCAGTGGACTCGCGGATGCCGAGCGCCGCGGCGAGTTCGCTGACGGTGCGTTCGCGTTCGATCATCTGGCACAGCAGCATGAGCCGATGGGGATTGCCGAGGGCTTTCAGCAGTTCGCTGGCCTGGCTGGCGGCGGCGGCCATTTGCTTTGGTTCTATTTTCATACTTGCGAATATACGAAGATACGAATATAAAGTCAACCACGGATCACGCCGATCCGCCATCGATCAGGAGATACGCCCATGAGCATCGACAACGCCGTTCTCTGCTTCGCCGGGGCCATGGTGCTGGTGAGCCTGGCGCTTGGCTGGTTCGTCAGCCCGTGGTGGCTGTTGCTCAATGCCTTTGCCGGCGCCAACATGATGCAAGCCGGCATCACGGGGTTCTGCCCGGCGGCGATGATTTTCAAGCGGCTCGGCATGAAGCCGGGTTGCGCTTTCAACTGAAAGGTTTGCCGCCATGCGGGTGGCCCATATCTGCGCCACCTGCGGCACCCAGTTTCCGCCCGCCGCCGCGCCGCCGCCGGCCTGCCCGATCTGCCAGGACGAGCGGCAATATATCCGTGCCGGCGGCCAGCGCTGGACCAGCCTGGAGACGATGCGTCGCACCCATTTCAACGCCTGGCGCGTCCACGAGCCCAACCTTATCGGCATCGGCACCACGCCGGCCTTCGCCATCGCCCAGCGCGCCTTGCTGCTGCGCCAACCCGAGGGGAACATCCTGTGGGATTGCATCACCTTCCTCGATGACGCCACCATCGAACTGGTGAAATCCCTCGGCGGCATCCGCACCATCGCTATCTCGCACCCGCATTATTACAGCTGCATGGTCGAGTGGGCCCACGCCTTCGGCGCCAAGATCCTGCTCCACGAAGCCGACCGCGACCACGTCATGCGCCCTGATCCGGCCATCCGCTACTGGTCCGGCGCCAGTCATGCGCTGGCGGATGGCGTCACCCTCATCAACGCTCCCGGGCATTATGACGGCGGCACCATGTTGCACTGGGCGCAAGGGGCGGAGGGGCAGGGGGCGCTGCAGAGCGGCGATATCGTCCAGGTCGTCCCCGACCGCCGCTTCGTCAGCTTCATGCGCAGCTACCCGAACCTCATCCCCCTCAACGTCCCGACCGTACGCGCCATCGCTTCCGCGGTGGAGCCCTACCCCTATGCGCGCCTCTACGGCGCCTGGTGGGACCGCATCATAACGCATGACGCGAAGGCGCGCGTGGCCGCCTCGGTCGATCGCTATGTGCGCTGGATCTCCGATCCCGCGGGTTCCCGGTAGGGCGCGAGGTGAGACTTTGCCGGGGCAACCCGGCTTCCTTGACTCCGCCGGCAGTGCTTTGCTGACAGCCTCAGACCGACGGATGGGGGACCCCATGCAACACGATGACATCGGCTTTCTCGGCGTGAAGGACCTCGCGGCACTCTACCGCGCGCGCAAGCTGTCGCCGGTCGAGGTCGCCCAGGCGGTCCTGGCACGGATGGAAACGGTGGAGCCGCGAGTCAATGCGATGATGCGCCTGACACCCGAGCACGCGCTCGCGGCCGCGCGGCGATCGGAGGATACGTTCCTCAATCGCGGCACGCCGCGCCTGCTGGAGGGCATCCCCTTCACCATCAAGGACCTGCAGCACACCAAAGGCGTGCAGACCGACTTCGCGAGCGCGAGCATGCAGGGCACGATCCCCGACGTCGACGCCCCCTGCGTGACGCGGATGTACGAGGCCGGCGGCATGATGATGGGCAAGACAACGTCCGCGGCCGAATGGGGCTGGAAGGGCGTCAGCCAGGCGCCGATTTCCGGCATCACCCACAACCCCTGGGCCACGGGGCTGAACGCCGGCGCCTCCTCCGCGGGCGCCGGGGTGGCGGCGGCGGTTGGCTATGGTCCGCTCCACCAGGGCGGCGATGGCGCCGGTTCCATCCGCATGCCCGCGCATTTCTCCGGCGTCTACGGCCTTAAGCCGACCCATGGCCGGGTGCCGAACTGGCCGATGTCGAACAACGAGCTCGCGACCCATATCGGCCCGCTCACCCGCACTGTCGAGGATGCCGCCTTCATGTTGCGGGCAATGGCCGGGCCGCACGTATGGGACTACACCTCGCTTGAGGCCCCCGCGCCTGACTATCCCGCCCTGCTGCGCGCGGCCTCGATGAAGGGCAAGCGCATCGCCTACAGCCGCGATCTTGGCCATGCCCGCGTCGATCCCGAGGTGGCCGAGCAAGTGGAACGCGCCGTTCGTGTCTTCGAGGAGATGGGTGCTGACATCGACGAAGTGACGCCCAACTGGGGGCCGCTCGGGCCAGAGCTGGTGCGCTTCTTCTGGCCCGCGACTTTCACCGCGCGCCTCGCCTCCCTGGCCGAGTTCGAGAGCCGGATGGACCCAGGCTTCGTCGCCATGATCCGTGGGGCCGCCCATTTCACCGTGCCGCAGTTCATGGAGATGCGCACGCGGCGTTTCGCCTATGTGCAGGCGATCCATGAGTTCATGGAGGGCTATGACTTCCTGCTGTCGCCGGCCGTGAGCGTCGCCGCCTTCCCGGCCGACCGTCTGCAGCCCGAGCACTGGCCGCAGCATCCGTGGGACTGGCTGATGTGGGCCGAATTCTCCTACCCGTTCAACTGGTCCGGCAGCCCCGCGGCGAGCGTACCCTGCGGCTTCACGCCGGCGGGCCTGCCGGTCGGGCTGCAGATCGTCGGCCGCCGCTTCGACGATGTCGGCGTATTGCAGGCGAGCGCGGCGTTCGAGGCGGCAAGGCCTTGGGCCCATCTTCGCCCGCCGCTCGCCTGAGCAGCAGCGCAAGGCTCCGCCCGCTTTGGCCAGCGGATCGACGGCGCATTGGCCCGCCAGGGCTACCGTTCCTGATCACGCGGGCGCCGAGCGGAACTATGCTAGCTATCTCTGCGGTGGGGGCTCACTCGTCCGGATCGACCAACTGGTGACCGGAAGCGACAACAACCTCCCGCGGGGGAGGGTTCTCCGTTCAATGAAAGTCTTTGGTGTTTGGATGGACATTGGAGCAGCGGTCGGAGCCAGAGGCTAACCTTCTCTGGGGCTTGCCAGCGGGTCTGCTAGCGTGGCCTGAGGCAGCTATTATAGATTATTAAAGTATCTCAATAGTTTGGAT
>CAIYPH010000108.1 GCA_903928045.1 uncultured Rhodospirillales bacterium | reverse complement strand
GCGGGCGTCGAGGCCGAGCTGCTCCGCTTCCCCGGCACCTCCCACAGCTCCTCGGTGATGCGCCCCTCGCTGTTCGCCGCCGAGGTTTCGGCGACGATCGGCTGGTTCGAACGGCACCGGCTGCGCTGACCGCCTTGCGCGCGCGGCCGCGACGACGCAAAATTTCCTCGTTATCTAGGAAATACCCCTTGCGCTCCACTTAAAAGTTATTTATATTGGTCATTCACGCAATCAGGAGTGACCAAAACCTTATGCCCCGCCCGACCACCCATCGCCTGGACGACGCCACGCGCATCGCCGCCGCCCTCGGCGCGGTGCTCGGCGCATTGCTGGCCGCCCTGCTGGGCGCGACCGGAATGCGGCGCCGGGCGACCTGGGCACCGGTCGAGCCGGGGGTGATGACGGGCGTGCTCCGCGCGATCGCCGAGGCGGACATGGCGGACGAGCCCTACGTGGAGTGGGTCGCCGTTCCCGCGCCCTGGCGTGCCGCGCGCCTGCTGCCCCGCCCGCGCCGCCACACCACTCCCATGCGCGCATCCACCCGCGCGCCGTCGGGCGCCCTCGTGCACGGCCCACCCGCGTGAAACGCGCCGATCCCCGATACCTCACCCGGCATGGCCTGACGGCGATGCGCGGGGGCTTTCGCGCGCCCATCGCGCCGCTTGCGATTCGCCGCGGCCCGGCCCATTTTCCGCAGGCCAAGCGGAGTGGCCGCGTGATGCACATCAACCTCAACTGGTTCCTCGGCGTGCTGACCATCGAACTCTGGATCGCGCCCTATTTGCTCCTCTACGGGCCGGATATCCTGAGCGCGTGGCTCCGCTCCCGCGACGAACGGCGGATCCGCCGCTACGTGCGGGCCTATCAGCGCCGCCAATCCCGCGTCGCCCGGTTCAGGTTCGCCGCGTAGCCCCGGATCGCGCATGCCGGCATTGCACCGCGCCGCCGTGCGCGCGATACACCGCCGCTCCCGCGCATGATACAGGCCCGCCATGGACAAGGATTTCCCCGCCCCGCCCGTCGCCGTGGCGCTCGCCTGCGACCACGCGGGCTTCCCGCTGAAGGCCGCCGTGCGCGCTTTGCTCGAAGCCCAGGGCTGCAAGGTGACCGATCACGGCACCGATTCCGCCGAGCGCGTTGACTACCCTGATTTCGCCCACCGCGCCTGTCGCGCGGTCGCGGCCGGGCAGGCCCGCTACGCCGTGCTGATCTGCGGCAGCGGCGTCGGCATGTCGATCGCCGCCAACCGCCACCCGGAAATCCGCTGCGTGCTCGCCCATGAGCCCACCACCGCCCGCCTTGCCCGCGGCCATAACGACGCCAACGCGCTCGCCCTCGGCGCCCGCCTGATCGGCGAAGAGGCGGCATCCGACATCATCCGCGCCTTCCTCACCACCGATTTCGAACGTGGCCGCCATGTCGGCCGCATCGCCAAACTCGCCCCCAGCCAGGGAATCCCCGCATGAACCACATCGTCGCCCCCGGCTTCTTCGCCGCCTCCCTCGCCGAGTCCGACCCGGAACTCGCCGCCGCCATCGGCCGCGAGTTGGTCCGCCAGCAGGACGGCATCGAGCTGATCGCCTCCGAGAACATCGTCTCGCGCGCGGTGATGGAGGCCCAGGGCTCGGTGCTCACCAATAAATACGCCGAGGGCTACCCCGGCCGCCGCTATTATGGCGGCTGCGTCGAGGTCGATGTGGCGGAGAACCTGGCGATCGCCCGGGCCAAGCAGTTGTTCAACTGCGAATTCGCCAATGTGCAGCCCCATTCCGGCGCCCAGGCCAACCAGGCGGTGTTCCTCGCTTTGGTGAAGCCGGGCGATACCATCCTCGGCATGTCGCTCGCCGCCGGCGGGCACCTCACCCATGGCGCCGCGCCCAACCTGTCCGGCAAGTGGTTCAACGCCATCCAGTACGGCGTGCGCCAGGAGGACGGGCTGCTCGATTATGAGGAGCTCGAGCGCCTCGCCCGCGAGCACAAGCCCAAGCTGATCATCGCCGGCGGCTCGGCCTATCCGCGCACCATCGATTTCGCCCGCATCCGCCGCGCCGCTGACGAAGTGGGCGCCTATTTCATGGTGGACATGGCGCATTTCGCCGGCCTCGCCGCCACCGGCGTCTATCCGACGCCGCTGCCGCACGCCCATGT
>CAIYPH010000107.1 GCA_903928045.1 uncultured Rhodospirillales bacterium | reverse complement strand
CGTCGCCTGCGCGCGGGTTCCGGCCGGCCGCCCGACGATGCCGCCCGTTTCCTCCGCATGCGTGGCGTCCGTTTTCCGCCCCGTTGCGCGCGGAGTGATCGTGTTGCGCGAACGACGAAGGCGCTGGCGTGCCTGGATGGCGCGGCAGACGCACGCCTATTTGGTTGCTATTTAGCAATAAAATAGGCTGCCAGGGCATCCCGCACCGCGGCGATCACGCTTTCCCAATCCCCCGGCGCGGGCTGGCGGAACTGGCGCAGACACGGGTACCACGGATTATCCTCCCGCCCCAGCGGCCAGCGCCAGCACGGCGCGAACCGGTTCAGCAGCCACACTTTCCGCCCCAAGGCCCCGGCAAGATGAGCGATCGCGGTATCGACGGTGATCACGAGATCGAGCGCCATGATGAGCGCGGCAGTGCGCGACATGTCGCTCAACTCACCGGTCCAGTCCGTCATCGCGAAGGGCGGCTCGGCGTTGGGCTGCAGCGAGACGAACTGCGTGCCCGTACACGCCGCCAGCGGGGCGAGCAGGGCAGGCGGGATGGAGCGGGCGGCGTCGCCGGCATAGGCGGGGTTCCCGGCCCAGGCGAGCCCGATCCGCCGCCCCGCAGTGGCGTCGAGCCGTGCCCGCCACAGTGACACCCGGTACTCCGGGACATGCAGATAGGGCGGCGAGGCCAGCCCGGCCTCGTCGAGATCGAGAATGCCGGGCAGGCTCATCAGCGCGGCGTGGCAATCATGCGGGGGGATGCCATGTTCGAGCGGCAACCAATTGGCCCGCGGCGCCAGCGGCCGCAGCAGCATCAGCAGGGTCTGCGGCACCACGACGGTGAGATGCGGCGCGGCGATGCGGGGCAGGAACCGCGCGGCCATGATGGTGTCGCCCAGCCCCTGCTCGGCATACACCAGCAAATGCGCGATCGTCGGCAGGCCAGACCAGCGCGGGGTGGCGAGCGCGAATGGCGGCGATTGCCCCCGCCGCTCCCAGCGCCGCTCGAACCCCGGCCAGGCCGCCCGATATTGCCCGGCCAGCAGCCGCGCGGTGGCCCGGTTATACTCGGCGTCCGCGTGCCCCGGCTCCACCGCGAGCGCGCGGGTGAACAGCGCCTCCGCGAGATCAAGCCGCCCGGCGTCGCTATGGGCGAGGGCGAGGTTATTGAGCGCATCCGCCGCCCCGTCCTCGGCCGCCGCCTCCAGCAGCGGGAGCGCGGCGTCGAGATCGCCAAGGCCGCGCAGCACCGCGCCAAGCCGGCCGGCGATGGCCCGGTCGGCCGGCCGCAGCCCGAGAGCGCGCCGCAAACTGCCGGCGGCGATGTCGAGCCGCCCGGCGGCACGATGTGCCTCGGCATGGCCACACAAGGCGGCGATATTGCCGGGCTCGCGCGCCAGCACCCGGTCCAGCGTCTCGGCGGCGGCGTCGGGCCGGTTCTGCGCGCATTGCGCGGCGGCGAGGTTGATATGGGCGTCCATCGCCGCCGGTTGCAGCGCGATGCAGCGCCGCAGGCTCACCTCCGCCTCGCGCGGCCGGTGCTGCCGCAGCAGGACCAGGCCGAGATCGTGGTGCAGTCCGGGGTCGGCTTGGGTGGCGGCGATTGCCGCGCGCAAGGCGGTCTCGGCCGCCGCCATGTGCCCGGCGGCCAGGGCGAGCCGCCCGGCGTCGCTATGGGCGAGGGCGAGGT
>CAIYPH010000106.1 GCA_903928045.1 uncultured Rhodospirillales bacterium | reverse complement strand
GGCGATGTTTTCCTTGATGGTGATGGGCACGCCATCCAGCGCGCCGGCTGTGCCGGCGCGCCAGCGGGATTCGGAGGCGCGGGCGGCGGCCAGGGCGCCTTCGGGGTCGAGCGCCCAGGTGGCGCAGAACACTGGCTCGGCCTTTTCCATGCGCGCGAAGACCGCCTGCGTCACCTCCACCGGCGAGGCCTTGCCGGCCCGGTAGAGGGCCAGCAGATCGAAGGCGGAGAGGTCGGCGAGGTCAGTCATGGCAGGGTCCTTGATCAGCGGGAACGCGAGAGGCGAGGGTCGAGCAGGTCACGCAGCCCGTCGCCGAGGAGGTTGAGGCCGAGCACCGCGGTGGTGATGGCGGCGCCGGGGAAGACGGCGAGGAGCGGGGCCTTGAAGATATAGGTCTGCGCGTCATTCAGCATCCGCCCCCAGGAGGGGAAGGGCGGCTGAGTGCCGAGGCCGACATAGGCGAGGCCGGCATCGGCGATAATGGCCAGCGCGAACTGGATCGTCACCTGCACCAGCAGCACGGCGGAGATATTGGGCAGCACGTGGCGGAGCATGATGGCAAATTCGCCATGGCCGGTGGCGCGGGCCGCCATCACGAAGTCCAGTTCCCGCACCGCGAGCGCGGCACCGCGGGTGACGCGGGCGAAGACGGGGATGTTGAAAATGCCGATCGCCAGCATGGCATTCCCGGCGCCCGGGCCGGCCAAAGCGGTGATCATTACTGCCGTGAGCAAGGCGGGGAAGGCGAAGGCGAGGTCGGTGAAGCGCATCACCAAATTGTCCACCCAGCCGCCGCGCGCCGAGGCGAGGGCGCCGAGCGGGACGCCGAGTCCGGCACCGACGAGCACCGCGATCAGCGCCACCGAGAGGGAGGAACGGGCGCCGGCCATGATCATGGAGAGCACGTCCCGCCCGAAGGGGTCGGTGCCGAGCCAGTGGGCGGCGGAGGGATCGGCGAGTTTGTGGATGATGTCGATCTTGGTCGGCGGATAGGGCGTCCATATCAGGGAAACCAGCGCCATCGCCAGGATGAGCACGGTGATGGTGCCGCCGATCAGCAGGTTGCCGCTGCGCCAGGCCGGTTTCATCGCGCGCCCTCGCGCGTCATCACTTTCATCGCGCGCCCTCGCGGGAGATCCGCGGGTCGAGCCCGAGATAGGCGAGATCGACCAGGAAGTTCACCAGGATCACCGAGCCGGCCAGCAGCACCACGAGGTCCTGCACGACGATGAGGTCGCGCTGGGCGATGGCCTGGAAGACGAGGCGGCCGAGGCCCGGCAACGTGAACACGTTCTCGATGATGACCGTGCCCGCCAGCAGGAAGGAGAATTGCAGGCCGATGATGGTGACCACCGGGATCAGCGCGTTGGGCACGGCGTGGCGCCACAGGGCGGCGATGCCGGAGAGGCCCTTGGCGTGGGCGGTGCGCACGTAGTCCTGCCCAAGCGTCTCCAGCACGGCCGAGCGGGTGACGCGGGAGAGGATGGCGGCTTGCGGCAGCGCGAGGGCGAAGGCGGGCAGGATGAGGCAGCGGAAGGCGGGCCAGAACCCCTTCTCCCAGCCCGCGAAGCCGCCGGCGGGGAGCACAGGGTAGGCCACGGCGAAGACGAGGATCAGCAGGATGCCGAGCCAGAAATTCGGCAGCGCGACGCCGAATTGCGCCACGCCCATGACGGCGGCGTCGGCGGCACGGCCGCGCCGGGCGGCGGCCAGGACGCCGACGGGGATGGCGATTGAGGTGGAGAGGCAGATCGACATGATCGCCAGCGGCAGCGTGACCTGCACGCGCTGGGCGATCAGCTCCCAAACCGGCACGGAGTAGGTGTAGGAGACGCCGAAATCACCGTGCAGCAGGCCGCCGATCCAGACCAGGTAGCGCCACCAGGCGGGCTGATCGAGGCCGAGCTGTTTGCGCAAGGCCGCCAGCGTGTCCGGCCGCGCCGAGGTGTCGAGCATCAGGGTCGCGGGATCGCCGGGCAGGATCTGCAGCACGGCGAACACAACGAGTGAGGCGGCCAGCAGGGTCAGGAACAACCCCACCAGCCGCCGGAGTACGAAGCCCTTCATGATTAGGCTGGGATCACTCGCTCCAGGACACGCCCGACAGATCGTTGTTGAAGATCGGCTGGTTGACCCAGAGGCCGTTCAGCTTGGCGTTCCACACGCCGGTCTTGCCGAGGCTGAAGAGGAACACGTTGGGCTCATCCTCGGAAAGCTTGCGCTGGAGCTGGCCGACGAGGTCGATGCGCGCCGCCGGGTCCGAGGTCTCGACCCATTTCTGGTAGATCGCACGGTACGAGGCGTCCTTGTAGTTGAAGTAGTATTTGTCGCGGGCATAGATATCGAGGTCGTTCGGCTCGACATGGGCGATGATCGTGAGGTCGAAGTCCGACTGCTTGAACACCTGGTCGAGCCACTGGGCCCATTCGACCGGCACCAGCTTGGCCTTGATGCCGACCTGCTCCAGCATTGCCGCGATCACCTCGCCGCCGCGCCGCGCATAGGCCGGCGGGGGGAGCTTGATCGTCATCTCGGTGCCCGGCTTCACGCCGGCTTCGGCCAGCAGCTTTTGCGCCTTGGCGGGGTCGTACGGATAGGCGCCGGTGAGGTCGAGATAGCCGGGGTTGCCGGGCACGTAGTGCGAGCCGATCGGCTTGCCAGTGCCGTTCAGCGCGCTCAGCAGGGCGTCGCGGTCGATCGCGTGGGCGAGGGCGCGGCGGACCCGCACGTCATTGAACGGCGCGCGCTCATTGTTGACCGACATGATGGTCTTGCCCTGGGTCGAGCCCAGCACGACGGAGAAGCGCTTGTCAGAGCGGATCTTGTCGAGCGATTCCGGGGCAGGGAACAGGGGATAGGCGTCGAGATCGCCGGCCATCACCGCCGCCGTCGCCGCCGAGGGGTCGGCGATGAAGCGGAAGGTGGCGCTGGCGATCTTCGGCGCCGGGCCCCAGTAGGCGGGGTTGCGCTCCATCTCCACGCGATCGCCCTTGACCCAGCGCTTGAACACGAAGGGGCCGGTGCCGACGGGGTTGGTTTTGTTGTTGGCGACCGAGTTGGGCGCCATCATGACCGCGTCACCGGAGCCCATATTGAACAGGAAGCCGCCGGTCGGCCGCTTCAGGGTGATCACCGCGGTGAGCGGATCGGGGCAGCCGGTGGAGGCGATCGGCTCGAAGAAGCCTTTCTGGGAGTTCGTGCTGTCCGCCGCGACGGCGCGCTCATAGGTGAATTTCACGATTGCGCAGTCGAACTGCGTGCCGTCATGGAACTTCACGCCGGATTGCAGCGCGAAGCTGTAGGTGAGGCCGTCGCCCGAGATGGTCCAGCTTTTGGCGAGCTGGGAGGCGACCTCGCCCTTGTCGTTGATGCGGGTCAGGCCCTGGAAGATATTGGCGTAGGTGACTTCCTTGATCGCCGCGGCGGCGCCGGCCGTCGGGTCGAGCATCGGCGGCTCGAGCGGCATGCCGAGGATGATGCTGTCCTTGGCGGCGTGGGCCGCACCGGTCAGCAGCGTGGTGGCGAGCAGGGTTGCGAGGAAGCGCTTCATGCCAGGGACTCCCGAATTTGGCTTGGATTGAGTGTATCACTCTCGCCTCGCCGCCAATAGCCGCCAAGCTGTTGCAGGGCGTGTGCGGAGCCTTGCGCGGCGGCGGGCGGGCGGACACACTCGGGATCTGCACTGCATGAGGCTTAGAATGATGTTCCGGCCCGCCCTCGCCGCCGCCTTGCTCTTGACCGCGACCCCGGCACTCGCGAACCGCGATCTCTTTGTGGTCGATACCGTCGGCTCGCCCGCCTCGCTCGATCCGCATGTCCAGTGGGACCCGGACAGCTATTTTGTCTACCGCAACGTGTTCGACAACATCGTCACCCGCGACCAGACCGGTAAGATCGTGCCGCAGATCGCGACCTCCTGGACGTATTCGTCCGACACGGTGGTGACGCTGAAGCTGCGGACCGACATCACCTTCCATGACGGCAGCAAGCTGACGCCGGAGGACGTGGTGTTCTCGATCAAGCGGGTGATCGACCCCGCCTTCAAATCGCCCCAGCTCAGCCAGGTCGACAGCATCATCGCCGCCGAGGTGACCGGGCCGGATACGGTGAAACTGACCACCAGGCAGGCCTATCCGGTGCTGATGGCGCAGCTCACCAAAATGTCGATCGCGCCCAAGGCGATCGTGGAAAAACTGGGCAACGAAGGCTTCAACAACGCGCCGGTCGGCAGCGGGCCGTATAAGCTGACCAGCTTCACCCGCGGGGTGCGGACCGAGTTGACCGCCAATCCCGGCTATTGGCGCGGCGCGGCGCCCTTCCCCAAGGTCGAGTTCCGGCCGGTGCCGGACGAGAGCACCCGGCTGGCCAATTTGCGCTCCGGGCGCTCCGATATCACCCGCATCCTTTTGACCGACGACGCCGAGGCACTCAAGGGCGATGCACAACTGCGCGTGTTGTGGACCCCCGTCGAACGCGTCGCGCTCGTGGCACTTAACGGGCTGACCGGGCCGATGAAGGACCAGCGGGTGCGGGCCGCGGTGGCGTACGCGATCGACCGGGACCTCATCGTCGAGGCCTTGCTCAAAGGCTACGGCAAGGCGGTCGACCAGATGATGCCGGCCGCCAACTTCGGCTACATCGACGGCCTGCCGGGGTATAAGTTTGACCCCGCCAAGGCGCGTGCCCTGCTGAAAGAGGCCGGGATCGCGCCGGGGACCAAGATCACCTTCCCGACCGCGCCCTCGTTCGACCAGCGGGTGGTGCAGGCGATCCATCAGATGCTCGGCGATGTCGGGCTCGATGCGCAGATCCAGATGGTGGATATCGGCACCTATCTGCGCCTGCGCCAGGGCCAACCCGCCGAGGCCGGGGATGCCAGCTTCTTCCGCTGGTCTTGCGGCTGCCAGGACGCCGATGGCGTGCTGTTCCCGCTCTACCACTCCTCCAGCCAGTGGTCGAAAGCCGCCATCCCCGCGCTCGACGCCGCCATCGTCGCCGGGCGCAATACGCTCGACGAGAAGGCCCGCCTCGCCGCCTATAAGACCGCACTCACTATCATCCATGACGAAGTGCTCGGCGTGCCGCTCTACCAGGACGTGATGATGTTCGCCGCCCGCAAAGAGGTGAAGTGGCAGCCGACGCCGAATGAGGCGTTCTTTTTGATGGATATGAGCTGGGTGCCTTGAAGGAAGCGCTTCTTTTTTGGAAAAAAGAAGCAAAAAACTTTTATCCGTTGGGGTGACGGGCTTGCCAGCCTAGGGTAGAGCTTGTTTGTTAAGTTATCGTAACAAAATGGGCGCGGGTTTCCCGGGCTGGCGACTCGCTTGATTTTGAAATGCTGGACTGCGCCGGCCGGGTGCTGGCGGGGTGCGGCATGGCGATGGGGACGCGCGGCATCGGCGGGGTGTGATCGGGCGCCGGGCGCGCGGCGCGCATGCGGGGTGTCGGCGCCGTGGGAATGGACCTCGGGCGCCGGCGTACGCCATGGCGCGGGCGCACCTCGCCTGTCCGGGTGCTGCGACGGCGCTTCGGGGCGAGACCGACCGGAGCGGGCGGAGTGGGCGGGGCCGCGGCGAGGCGGTGCATGAGGGCGGCGAAATCGCGGGAGAGCTGGTGCATGCCCTCCCAGAAGGCGCGCCCGCCCGGCAGGAAGCGCCAGAACCATGACGGGCCGGCAATGGCGGCGATCAGCGCGCAAATGGCCTCCGCCAGGCGGACCGCGGGATGCGGTTCGCCTTGGGGAAGCTCGGGGGATGTGGACGCGGTTGCCATGACCGTATATTTAGTATGTCAAACATATTCTGTCAAGGACAATTTACCGATTCCGCGGAAAAAATATTCGCCTTGGGGCTAGGTGCGTACCGCTCCGCCCTATCCGAGGGGAGGTAGGCCAACGGCATGAATGGAATGAAAAGTTTTTTTGGTTCTTTTTGTTCACAAAAAGAACTGCTCAAACAAACTTCCCACGCAAAAAACCAAGCGCTGGCAATGGCTTCCACCCTCGCGGCAAGTCCGCCCGGCGTACCGGGGCCACGGTGTAGTTGGGCACCGGCTGGCGGGCGGTGCGGATGAAGCCGGCGTAGGCGGCGACTTGCTGCTCGCGCCAGGCGCGATCGGCCAGTGCGGCGTTGCGGTTGTTGAACACCTCGGCGACGCGGGTGGTGCGCCCCAGCGAGGCGATCACGGCCCAGAGCGTGTCATCGGAGGGGGCGCGAGCGAGGTTGACGACCTGGCTCATGCCGTTCAGCGCGGCCGGGGGCAGGCGTTGCACCTGCGGGGGGTGATGGGGCGGAAGATCACGCCGTGCCTCATGCGTTGTCGGGCCAAGCGGAGCATGGCCGGCGGATGGGCGTCAAGTTTCTGTTGACCTGCGGTGGCGATTCCGTTTAACGATCAACTATTAAGTTTATCGCTCAACCAACTGGAGATTGATCATGGGTCGCAAGGGGTTTCTGTATGTGGTTGGCGGCGGTGTTGTGCTGGCGGCCGGGCTGGGTGCCGCGGCCTGGCGCGGGGCGGCGATGCCGCAGGACGCCACCGGCGCCTGGCGCGCGGCGGCGGATGAGGCGGACACACGGCGCTTCGCCCTCGCCCATGCGCTGCTCGCGCCCAATCCGCACAACATGCAGCCCTGGATCGCCGATCTCGGCACCGCGGGGGAGATCGGGTTGCGGCTCGATCCCGCGCGGCTGCTGCCGGCGACCGACCCGTTCGGCCGGCAGATCCTGATGGGGGCCGGGGCGTTTCTCGAACTCCTGACCATGGCCGCCGCCGCGCGAGGCCACCGGGCGGAGATCGCGCTGTTCCCCGATGGCGCACCGGGCGAGCGGCTGGACGGCGGGCGGTTCGCCATGGTGCGGCTGGTGGCGGACGCATCGGTGGCCGCGGACCCGCTGTTTGCCGAGGTGCTGCATCGGCGGACCGATCGCCGCGGCTATGATCTCCGCCACGCCCTGACGCCGGAGGATGCCGGCGCGCTGGCGAACGCGGCGGGGCCTGGGGTGCGCTTTGGCCTGGCCGGCGGAGCGGACCCACGGGTCGAGGCAATCCGGGGGATTGCCCGGGAGGCCTGGCGGATCGAACTCGCGACGGCTGCGGCGATCATGGAAACGATGCGCGTGCTGCGCGTTGGGGGCGCCGAGATCAACCGCCACCGCGACGGCATCGCGATCACCGATCCGCTGCTGTTCGCGGCTTCGAAGCTCGGGCTGTTCGACCGCACGGCGCCGCCGGCGATCGATTCGGCGTCCATGCGCAAGCAAGTGGCGGATTTTGACGCCATCACCGCGGCGACGCCGGGCTATTTGTGGATCGTGACCGAGGGCAATAGCCGGGCTCAGCAGATTGCCGCCGGCCGCGCCTTCGTGCGGGCCGCGCTGGCGGGGCAGGCGCGCGGGCTGGTGATGCATCCCAATGAGCAGTCGCTGCAGGAATACGCGGAGGTTGCAGCGCCGTATCGGGCGATCCATGCGCTGCTCGGCGGCGGCGGCACGGTGCAGATGCTGGCGCGGGTGGGAGCTTTGCCGGCCGGCATTGCGGCGGCGGGGCCCGCGCCACGGC
>CAIYPH010000105.1 GCA_903928045.1 uncultured Rhodospirillales bacterium | reverse complement strand
TCGCCGCCGGAATAGCCGCCGATGCCGTTGCCGGCGAGCACGCGGTGGCAGGGGATGAGGATGGGGATGGGATTGCGGCCGTTGGCGCCACCCACCGAGCGCGGGCTGCCGCCGGCCTCGCGGGCGATATCGCCGTAGCTGCGCGTGGCGCCGGCGGGGATGCGGCAGAGGGCGGCCCAGACGCGCTTTTGGTAGTCGGACCCGAAGGGGGCCAATGGCAGGTCAAAATCGAGGCGTGCGCCGTCGAAGTATTCCTCCAGCTGATCGCGGGCACGCAGGAGGAGCGGTGTCTCGGTCTGGTCGCGGCCCCAGCCCCAATCGACGGCAACGATCGCCCGGTCCTCTTCGGAGAGGGTGAGGTCACCGACGGGAGAATGGAGCGACAGCTGGGGCACGCGCCGGGGGAGATCCTGAGGAGAGGCGAATTATGGCGAGGGGATGGCAGTCTCTGCGGTTCGATGTCAAGCGGGGGGGGGGAGAAGGCAGCGCGTCTTTTTGAAAAAGGAAGAAAACCTTTTGGTTCGTTTGGCTGGGAATTGACCAGGGCTGCTCGGTGCAAACGGATAGAAGTTTTTTGGTTCTTTTTTCCAAAAAAGAACTGCTTACTTTTGTCGACGCCGCAAGGCGGCTGCCAGGGCCGCGGGGTCTTGGATTGGCAGACCGCAGACCCCGGCGCGACACAGATACGCCGCCGGCTCCGGTGAGGTTTTGCCGAACGCGGGGTGGCCTGCTTCAAGGACGGTTCCAGGCGGGGCTCGCAGAACGCAGACTGCCGGATCGGGCGCGGCGAGGGCGGCGGCGAGGAGGGATTGGGTGCGCGGATCGTCGGCCGGGCCGGTGACGACGACGCTCGCCATCTCCTCCAGCATGTCGGCGGCGGCGAGGAGCCCGGGGGCGGCGGAGAAGCTGTCGCCCAGGCCGCCATAGGCGCGGATCACGGCCTCGGCACGGTCACGGAAGCGCGGGCCGCCGGTGAGGTGGTGAAGGCGGGGGAGAACTTGGGCAATGACGCCATTGCCAGAGGGGGTGGCGTTGTCGCCGGGGGTGCGGGGGCGCGCGTCGGGGCCGAGGGGCACATCGGTGGCGTCCGCGGCGGTGGAGAAGTAGGAGCCGCCGCGATCGCCGAACCAGGTGTCGGCGGCGTCGGTGATGCGGCGGGCACGGTCGAGATAGGCGGGCGTTCCGGTGGCCTCGTAGAGGGCGAGGGCAGCGCGCGCCATGGTGGCCTGGTCCTCCAGCAGCGCGGCAGCGGCGATGCGGCCCTGGCGCCAGGCGTGCTGGATGCGGCCATCCGGTGCGGCCATGTGGGCGGTGATGAAGGCGAAGGTGTTCTCGGCGAGGGCAATCCAGTCGGGCCGGGCGAATACCGCGCCGGCGCGGCAGAGGGCGGCGATGGCGAGGCCGTTCCAGTCGGCCAGCACTTTGTCGTCGCGGCTGGGGCGGATACGGTAGTCTCGCGCGGCGAGCAGCGTTTCACGGCTGGCGGCGAGCCGGGCTTCGGCCAACGCGTCGCCAGGCGGGGTGATGCGGCGCAGGATGGTGCTGTGTTCCCAATTGCCGGCGGGCGTGACGTCGTAGGCGGCCTTGAAGGCGCGGCTGTCGGGGCCGAGCAGGGCGTCGATCTCGGCTTCCTGCCAGACGTAGAACTTGCCTTCGACGCCCTCGCTGTCGGCGTCCTCCGAAGCGGCGAAGGCGGCTAGGCCGGCGACTTCCTCAGCTCGCATGTCACGGATCAACCAGTCGACCGTCTCGGTTGCGCGGGCGGCGTAAAGCGGCGAGGGGGTATCGGCGTGCGCGAGGGCGAGGAGATCGAGGAGTTGCGCGTTGTCGTAAAGCATTTTCTCGAAATGCGGCACCAGCCACTCGGCGTCGGTCGAATAACGCGCGTAGCCGCCGCCAAGATGGTCGTAGATGCCGCCTTGGGACATGCGCGCCAGCAGGAGATGGGTGGCGGCTTTGCCGGCGGGGTCTCCGCTGCGCCAGGCGTTCTGCCAGAGGAAGCCGAAAATCGCTGGATTGGGGAATTTAGGCGCGCCCTTGAGACCGCCGAGCTCAGGGTCATTGAGACGCAGCAGGGCGGAAGCCGCGCGGTCGAGAGTTGCGGGGCCGGGCATGTCGCCGGGGCGCTCGGCGGACGTCGCGACAAGCGTGCGCTGGAGGGTCGCGACGTTCTTGGCGATCGCATCGTTGTCGCCGTGGAAGGCCTCGGCCACGCCTTGCAGCACCTGGCGGAAAGAGGGGCGGCCCCAGCGCGGTTCGGGCGGGAAATAGGTGCCGCCCCAGAAAGGGGCGCCATTGGGGGTGAGGAACATGGTGAGCGGCCAGCCGCCCTGTTCGCCGAGCGCGTGCAGGGCGGACATGTAGAGATGATCTATGTCCGGCCGCTCCTCGCGGTCGACCTTGATGTTGACATAGAGCGCGTTCATTAGGCCCGCTGTCTCGGCGTCCTCGAATGATTCATGGGCCATCACGTGGCACCAGTGGCAAGCTGCGTAGCCGACCGAGAGCAGGATCGGCCGGTTGGTCGTTTTGGCCTCTGCGAGCGCCGCAGCGCCCCAGGGACGCCAATGCACGGGGTTTTCGGCGTGCTGCAGCAGATAGGGGGAGGATTCGTGGCGCAGGAGGTTTGCATCGGGCGGCATGGTTGGTCCTTGCATCGGGCGGCTGCATCGCAGATAGGGGCTTTCACGCGCATGGACAGTGGCGAGCGGGCCGGGCGGCGTGGAAAGGGGACACCATGGCGGATGACGAGAGCGCGGGCGAGGGTCGCCTTTATTATGATGCGCACCTCTTCGTGTGCTGCAACCTCCGGCCGGATGGGCATAAGCGCGGATCCTGCGCGGCGGCGGGCTCGGAGAAGCTGCGCGACTATATGAAGGCGCGGGCGAAGGAGATGGGGTTGCCGCGGGTTCGTGTGAACCTTGCGGGGTGCCTTGATCGGTGCGAGCTTGGGCCGTGCCTGGTGATTTATCCAGAGGGGGTTTGGTATAAGATCGAATCTAATTCCGATGTCGATCTTATTCTCGAGCGCCATGTGCGGGATGGGCAGCGGGTAGCGGATCTGATGCTGCCAGCCGGATGATATGGTAACTCATTGAATACTGACACAATTTTTGCGCTCGCGAGCGGCGCCGGGCGAGCCGCAATCGCGGTAATGCGGCTGACGGGCCCCACCGCACGAGGGGTGATGATCGCGGTGTGTGGCACCTTGCCGCCGCCGCGGATGGCGGCGCTGCGACCCCTCCGCAACGGCGAGGGCGACGTGCTCGATCAGGCGCTCACCCTGTGGTTTCCCGGCCCGGCGAGCTATACCGGCGAAGACAGCGCGGAACTGCATCTCCATGCCGGCCCCGCGGTGATTGATGGCGTGGCTGCGGCGCTGGTTGCCGCCGGCGCGCGGCCTGCAGAGCCTGGCGAGTTTACCGAGCGGGCCTTCCTCAACGGGCGCATTGACCTGCTGGAAGCCGAGGCGATCGCCGACCTCATCGCTGCAGAGACCGCGGAGCAACGCGCGCAGGCGCTGCGGCAGATGGGCGGGGCTTTGGGCGATGTCTATCGCGGCTGGTCGGCGCGGCTTTTGGCCCAGCTTGCGCGCCAGGAGGCCATGATCGACTTCCCTGACGAGGATATTCCGGCCAGCGTTGAGGAAGCCGTTGTGGCTGAGCTTGCTGGCCTCGCAGATGATATGCGGGCGCATCTCGATGACGGCGCCCGCGGCGAGCGGCTGCGGGATGGGTTGGTGTTTGCCATCGTTGGGCCGCCCAACGTCGGCAAGTCGACCCTGATGAACGTGCTTGCCGGGCGCGAGGTTGCCATTGTCTCGCCGCAGCCGGGGACAACCCGTGATGTGATCGAGGCGCGGGTAGTTCTGGGTGGCGTGCCGGTGACGCTGCTTGATACCGCGGGGCTGCGCGACGGCGCTGATCCGGTCGAAGCCGAGGGAATTCGTCGGGCGCGGACGAGGGCGCGGGAGGCTGACTTTGTCATTCGCGTCGATGAGGGCGGGGCGCTTGAGACGCCCGAGGTGCCGTTCATTCATGTGCTCAGCAAGGGGGATGTGCTATCCTATACCGAGACCGGCGACCTGGTGGTCAGCGCGCTGACTGGCGCCGGAATCGCTGCGCTGCGTACGGCGCTCGCGGCGGAGGCAAAGCGATTGGCGAATGCCTCGGGACCACCGACGTTGACTCGGGCGCGGCATCGGGCTGCGGTCGGGGAGGCGCTGGAGTCTATCGAGCGTGGATTGCGGGCGGGTGTTGCTGAATTGCGTGGTGAGGATTTGCGGATGGCGATGCAGGCCCTCGGGCGGCTGACCGGCGTGGTACATGTCGAGGACGTGCTTGATTCGGTGTTCCGCCAGTTTTGCATCGGCAAGTAAGGCGGAGGCGACGAGTACGGCATGGACATGAGTTTCGATGTGGTGGTGATCGGCGGCGGCCACGCGGGGTGCGAGGCGGCGGCGGCGGCGGCACGCATGGGTGCACGCACGGCGCTCGTAACACATCGGCGTGCCTCAATTGGCGAGATGTCCTGTAATCCAGCCATTGGCGGCATCGGCAAGGGGCATCTGGTGCGCGAGATCGACGCGCTCGATGGATTGATGGGTATTGCCGCTGATCGGGCCGGTATCCATTTCAAGATGCTCAATCGCAGCAAAGGCCCGGCGGTGCGCGGCCCGCGCGCTCAGGCGGACCGGAAATTGTATCGCCAAGCGATGCAGGACCTGCTGGCAGCGCAGACGGGGCTGACGATCATCGAAGATGCCGTCGAGGATCTCGAATTGAATCGCGAGGGGCGCCTCACAGCGGTGATTGGCCGCGATGGGCGGCGGTTGGCCTGCGGGGCTGCGGTATTGACGGCCGGCACCTTCCTACGCGGAGTAATCCACATAGGCCACGAGCGCACCGAAGCGGGCCGGGCCGGTGAGGCGCCTTCGGTTCGGTTGGCGCTGCGGCTGGAGGCCTTGGGCTTGCCGTTGGGCCGGCTGAAGACCGGGACCCCACCGCGGCTGGACGCGCGGAGTATCGACTGGTCAGGACTCGATCAGGACTGGGGCGACAAGGTGCCGGAGCCATTCAGTTTGTTGACCGAGGCGATTACGACACGTCAGATCGCATGTGGTGTGACGTCAACGACCCCCGCAACTCATGCCGTTATTCGTGCGAATCTTGAGCGTTCGGCGGTCTATGGCGGGCAGATTGCGGGTCGCGGGCCACGCTACTGTCCGTCGATCGAGGACAAGGTGGTGCGATTTGCCGAGCGAGAGCGGCACCAGGTTTTCCTCGAGCCCGAGGGGCTGGATGACGACACGATCTATCCGAATGGAATTTCCACCAGCCTGCCGAGTGAGGTTCAGCAACTTCTGCTGGAAACCATGCCAGGCCTCGAGCATGTGCGGATGATCCGGCCGGGATACGCGATCGAATACGACTATGTTGACCCGCGGGCTCTGAGCATCGGGCTTGAATTGAAGGGGCTCCCGGGTTTGTTTCTTGCGGGGCAGATAAATGGGACCACGGGGTATGAAGAAGCGGCGGCCCAGGGCGTCATGGCGGGCATCAATGCGGCACGGCGGTGTGGCGGTCTTGATGCTGTTTCCCTAGATCGGTCGCAAGCATACATTGGCGTGCTGATTGATGACCTCACCACGCAGGGGGTGTCTGAACCATACCGGATGTTCACCTCTCGTGCGGAATACCGGCTCAGCCTGCGGGCGGACAATGCGGATATTCGCCTCACGTCTATCGGTGAGGCCTGGGGTTGCGTGGGAGCTCAGCGCACTGACAGGCACCGTGCTGATTGTGCTGTTCTCAATGTTGCGCGCGAGCGATGTGCCAACTCCGGGTTTTCACCTGAACAACTGCGGCGAATAGGCATTAGCGTTCGGGCGGATGGCCGGGCACGCTCGGTATTCGATGTCTTGGCACTTCCGGAGTTCGATGAGGCGTTGATCGCCGCGGTTGCTCCGTGGCTAACCGAGATTCCGTCTCGCCTGCGGGCAATTCTTGAGAGCGACGCGCTGTATGCCGGGTATCTTAAGCGTCAGGAGATCGACATCGCCGCTTTTCGCCGGCAGGAGGGGCTGGGTTTGGACCCTGGTTTGGATTTCTCTGCGATAGGGAGCCTCTCGTCCGAATTGCGGGAGAAGCTAATGTTGATTCAGCCTACGTCGATCGGTGCGGCGGCCCGGATTCAAGGCATGACGCCCGCGGCTTTGACTATCCTGATGGGACATACCCGGCGTCACTCGACCGGAGCTGATAGTTTCACGTGAAACAACACATTTCGTCAGATTTGCGTGTTTCACGTGAAACAGAGATCCGCCTGCGCACGTTCAGCGCTCTGCTGTCACACTGGAACCGCACCATCAATCTGGTCTCGCGTCACGATGAAGCGAATATTTGGGATCGCCACATCATCGACTCCCTGGCACTGATCGCTGCGCTACCCCCAACTGCCGGGCGGGCCATCGACCTGGGGTCCGGGGGAGGGTTTCCGGGCATCGTGCTGGCGATTGCGACGGGTTGGCGATTTGAGCTGGTCGAGTCCGACCAGCGCAAGGCAGCATTTCTGCGCGAAGCGATCCGCGCGACACATGCTGATGCTGGAGTGCATTGCGCTCGGATCGAGACACTGCGCCTTGAGCGCGCGCCTGTGGTCACCGCGCGAGCCCTCGCCCCGCTCGATCGCCTGCTAGAACTCGCGAGCCCATTCGTCGCCCCAGACGGTATATGTGTATTTCCGAAGGGACGCGGCGTGGACGACGAATTGACCGCGGCGGCCCTACATTGGCACATGCAGATCGAACGCATACCAAGCGCCATCGACACTGAGTCAACCATCCTTCGCATCAGAGAGATCCGCCGTGCAGGCTCCTGACCAGACCGAACGCGGCAAGCGCAAGCGGCCCCTGATCATCGCCGTCGCCAACCAGAAGGGAGGGGTAGGCAAGACAACGACTACCATCAACCTGGCGACTGCGCTCGCTGCAGCGGGACAGCAGGTTCTGCTGATCGATCTCGATCCACAAGGGAATGCCTCCACTGGTCTTGGCATTGGTCGTGGGGACCGCTCCCATGGCACCTACGCCTTGTTACTCGAGCCCACGGCCACCGATCTCCCCCGCAAAACGGCGGTTCCCGGTCTCTCGATTATCCCGGCGGACCCAGATCTTGCCGGGGCCGAAATCGAACTCGTCTCTGAGGAACGGCGTGAATTCCACCTGCGTGCGGCGCTCGACCGCGCATTCGAGGGGCCAATCGCCTATGGAATCGTCCTTATCGATTGCCCCCCGAGCCTCGGACTGCTCACCCTGAACGGTCTTGCCGCAGCGGACGCAGTGTTGGTCCCGTTGCAGTGCGAATTCTTCGCACTTGAGGGCCTGACACAGCTCACCCGTACAATCGATCTCGTCAAGCGCGGACTGAACCCCGGATTGCGGCTGCTTGGCATCGTGCTGACGATGTTCGATCGGAGGAACAACTTGTCGGACCTCGTTGCCGCCGACGCGCGCGGATTCTTTGGTGACCGTGTGTTCGAGACCGTCATTCCGCGAAATATCCGTGTGTCAGAAGCCCCCAGCCATGGGAAACCCGTGATCCTATACGACTTCCGCTCCCCCGGAGCGCAGGCCTATGTTCGGCTCGCACAGGAAGTCCTGCGGCGGGAACGCTCTACGGGAAGTATTGTTTGATGTGTGCCAAGGAAGCCAGCCCACGCCTCGGCCGCGGCCTTGCCGCGTTGCTCGGTGACGTCGCCAGCCCTTCAAGCGTTCCCACGGGAGCGAGTACAACCGTCGTGGCGATCGACCTGTTCGAACCAAGTCCTTACCAGCCACGTGGTGTTATGGACGAGACCGCACTACAAGAGTTGACGGAATCCATCCAGGCACGTGGCGTTCTGCAGCCTATCCTCGCGCGTCCACATCCTGACAAAGCTGGCCATTATCAGATTATCGCCGGCGAGCGTCGTTGGCGCGCGGCCCAGCGGGCGGGTTTGCATGAAATACCGGTGCTCCTACGCCCATTGTCGGAGGCGGAAGCAATGGCCGCGGCATTGGTGGAGAATCTGCAACGGCAGGACCTCAATGCACTCGAAGAAGCCGAGGGTTACCGCCGGCTGATCGACGAATTCGGCCTTACCCAGGACGCCCTTGGCACAGCCGTGGGCAAGTCCCGCAGCCATGTTGCTAATACGCTGCGCCTACTGAACCTGCCCCCCGCGGTTCAGGCCGCTGTGCATAAGGGAGCACTCTCTGCCGGCCACGCGCGTGCCCTATTGTCTCACCCAGATCCTGCAATCGCCGCCTTGTCGGTCATTTCCCGTGGCCTGAACGTACGGCAGACTGAAGCGCTCGCCGCGCGCCGCAGTGGATCCGGGCCAGAGAGACAAGCGCGCGCACGCGATCGCGATACGGTCGCACTCGAGCGCACACTCACTGAGCGGCTGGGTCTCAAGGTCGATATCACGTTCGAAGGTGGTGGCGGTACGGTCCGTATCCGCTATCGAACCCTTGATCAGCTCGACGGACTGATCGCTCTGCTCAGCCGTGATTGACGTTACGGCGCGTTTTCAGAGTGCGTGACCACAGAATTTGCAGATGCCTGCCACCGATACGCCGTGCCCTAGTCGTGCGGGCCAATAAAACGGATATACGAAACGATTATAGGATCTTCCAGAGCCTAAATAGCATCTCCATAGTATCCAGAGACGCAGGCGGTCGAGCCCGCCATCATGCTGATCAGAGCTTACCCTCGCCAGCAGGCCGCCGTGTACGCCACATCTGCGTATGCAGGTCCGGGTGAGGACCAAATCCAAAACCAGCATACAAACCATGCGCATCCTGGGTGCTTAGGGACCATCTCGAGATCGTCTGAACATCGGGATGCCCTAGCACAGCAGCCATGAGAGCCTTGCCAAGACCGCGGCCCCGGTGAGCAATCAGCACGTAAACATCGCAGAGATGTGCCGCCGTGGTTCGATCGGTCACCAGCCTGGCGAAACCAGCTTGATCGCCACTGGGTCCGTAAAGTCCGAAGCAAAGCGAATGAGCGAGTGCCTGCTCGACCGTCGCGTGATCGCGGCCGCGGGCCCAGTAGCTTTCAGTGCTGAGGAACTCGTGGATTGCCACGACATCAAGCCGCTGAGGATCGTCATTGATCACATAGCCATCGGGCAAGCAAATGATGTATGACATCAGAACGGCCTGACGATAACCATGATGACGATAACAAACATCAGCAAAGTAGGAACTTCGTTAGCTATCCTGTAGTAGCGATGAGGATGGCGATTGCGGTCTTCCATAAAATCGCGCCGCCATACGACCAGTTTCCCGTGAAACGCACTCATGCCGAGAACGCCAGCCAATTTAATCCAAGGCCACAGGCTGAACCAGTCGACAATACCAGGCGTTAGCACCAGGACCAAGCCAAACAGCCAACTCACCACCATCGCAGGATTGATGATCTGTTTGTTCCTATCGTAGATGCCCGCTATACCACCACGCTGTCGGTCGCGCGCTGCGTAGTCGTCGGTCGTAGGATCGACATTCTCTGCCTTGGCGA
>CAIYPH010000104.1 GCA_903928045.1 uncultured Rhodospirillales bacterium | reverse complement strand
CCTCATCATCGCCGCGATGCGCCGCGCCCTATGGCCGCTGCTCGCGCTGGTGCCGGCGTACGCGCGGATGTTCGCGCAGTTCGAGGCGGCCGCTAAAGCCATCGCCGCGATCGTTGCCCAGCTTGAGGCGGGCACGCTGGTCGAGGCAGGAGCGCGCGAAGCGAAGAGAAGCTGTTCTTTTTTGAAAAAAAGAACCAAAAAACTTTCAATCCGTTTGGTACCTTCGCGCCCGCGGCAGGCGGCTTCGCGCCAAGCGGGGGAAGCCCCGGAACAGAAAGTTTTTGCTTCTTTTTTCAAAAAGAAGCGCTTGCCTGCTGTCTGCCCGACGCCTCAGCGCGTCCCCATTTCCCGTAATTTTCCGCCGAAACCGTGGCTGTCACGAAAAAATCGCTTCTTCGCGCGCCTACCGACTCACGCCCACATCGTTACGATATAGGAATTATATCTACGCCGTCAGATCGAGCAGCGATCCGCGCGGCAGTTTCTGGCCGGGCGCGATCTGTGGCGGCACCTGCGGCGCGGATTGCGGCGGGGCGGCGCGCGCGGGGGCGGGCGGGGTGCGCACCGGCTGCACGCCGGAGATACCACCATTGGCAATGCCGCCATTGGCGATGCTGGCCGAGAAGGCCGACAGGGAGGTGGGCGAGATCATGCGGAACAAGCTACGGCGCATTGATGAATCCGGGGTTAACCCGGCAACCATGCCAAACCGCCGTTCAATTGTCTACAAATTATGAACGCCGCTCACCGGGAGAGCGCGGCAACCCCCGGTAGCGTCTTGCCTTCCAGCCATTCCAGGAAGGCCCCACCGGCGGAGGAGACGTAGCTCATCCGCTCCATCACCCCGGCATGCTTCAGCGCCGAGACGGTATCCCCGCCGCCGGCCACGCTGCGCAGCTTGCCGGCATCGGTCGCCGCCGCCACGGCCAAGGCCAGCGCGGTGGTGCCGGCATCGAAGGGGGCGATTTCGAAAGCGCCGAGCGGGCCGTTCCACACCAGGGTTTTCACCTTGGCAAGCTCGGCGACCAGGGCGGCGACGGTCGCGGGGCCGACGTCGAGGATCATGGAATCGGCGGGCACCGCGTCGATCGGCACGATCTTGGTCGCGGCATGGGCCTTGAATTCGGTGGCGGTCACCGCGTCGGTCGGCAGCATCACGGTGCAGCCGGCAGCCTTGGCCTTGGCCAGGATGTCGAGCGCGGTGGCGTGCATCTCGCCTTCCTGCAAGGACTTGCCGACCGCGACGCCTTGGGCTGCGAGGAACGTATTGGCCATCGCGCCGCCGATGATCAGCACATCGACCTTGGCGACGAGGTTGCCGAGCAGATCAAGCTTGGTCGAAACCTTCGCCCCGCCGACAATCGCCGCAACCGGCCGTTCCGGATGGTCCAGCGCGGCGCCGAGGGCTTCGAGCTCGGCCTGCATCAGCCGCCCGGCATAGGAGGGCAGCAGATGGGCGACGCCTTCGGTGGAGGCATGGGCGCGATGGGCGGCGGAGAAGGCGTCGTTGACGAAGATATCGGCGAGATCAGCCAATTCCTTGGCCATCGCCGGGTCGTTCTTCTCCTCGCCGGGGTGGAAGCGGGTGTTCTCCAGCACGGCGATATCGCCATTATGCATGGCGGAGATCACCGACGTCGCGGCCGGGCCGATGCAGTCCTCGGCGAAATGCACGGTCCGCCCGAGCACCTGGCCCAGCGCGATCGCCATCGGCTTGAGCGACATTTCGGGCACATACTTGCCCTTCGGCCGGTCGAAATGGGAGCACACGATGACGCGTGCCCCCTTTTCGGCCAATTCCTTGATGGTCGGCGACAGGCGCTCGATGCGGGTCAGGTCGGTGATCTGCCCGTCCCGCACCGGCACGTTGAGGTCGGCGCGAACAAGCACCCGCTTGCCCGCGACATCCACGCCATCGAGCGTCCGATAGGCCGCCATCTCGGTCTCTCCTTACAGGCTGCCGAACAGGGCGGCGGTGTCGGACATGCGGTTGGAGAAGCCCCACTCGTTGTCGTACCAGGTCATCACCCGGGCGAGGGCGCCATCGACCACCGCGGTCTGCGTCGCGTCGAAGGTGGACGAGGCCGGGTTGTGGTTGAAGTCGATCGAGACGAGCGGCGCCGTGTTGTAGCCGAGGATGCCCTTGAGCGGGCCGGCCTCGGCGGCGGCCTTCATCACCGCGTTGATCTCGTCCTTGGTGGCCGACTTGGCGAGGTTCACGTCAAGCGAGACCAGCGAGACGTTCGGCGTCGGGATACGGATCGAGGTGCCGTCAAGCTTGCCCGCCAGTTCCGGCATCACGAGGCCGATCGCCTTGGCCGCACCGGTCGAGGTCGGGATCGCCGAGACGGCGGCGGCGCGGGCGCGGTGGAGGTCCTTGTGCAGGGTGTCCACCGTGTTCTGGTCACCGGTATAGGCGTGGATGGTGAGCATGTAGCCGCGCAGGATGCCGAAGTTATCGTGCAGCACCTTGACCACCGGGGCCAGGCAGTTGGTGGTGCAGGATGCGTTGGAGATGACCGTCATGTCCTTGGTCAGCGACATGTGGTTCACGCCGTAGACGATGGTGGCATCGACGTTGTCGCCGGGGGCGGAGATCAGCACCTTGCGGGCGCCGGCCTGGAGCAAAGCGGAGGCCTTCTCCTTGCTGGCGAAAATGCCGGTGCATTCCATCGCCACGTCAACGCCCTGGTAGGGCACCTTGGTCGGGTCGCGCTCGGCGGAGACGGTGATCGGGCCGTAGGTGCGGCCATTGTAGGTGATGGTGATGGTCTGGCCATCGACATGCACTTCGCCGGGGAAGCGGCCGTGCACGCTGTCGTAGCGGAACAGGTGGGCATTCGCCTCGACGGAGCCGAGGTCATTGATGGCGACCGGGACCACATCCGTGCGCCCGCTCTCGATGATGGCGCGCAGAACCAGGCGGCCAATGCGCCCGAACCCGTTGATGGCGACCTTAACGGCCATGTGCGTTTCTCCTGTTGGGTGGTTTTCAGCCGAGCCGGCGCTTGACCGCGGCTGCAATAGCATCAGCGGTGATACCGAAATATCGGTACAATTCCTCAAACGGGGCAGAGGCGCCGAATCCACTCATGCCGACGAAAATACCATCCGGCCCGAGCCAGCGCTCCCAGCCGAATCCGCTGGCTGCCTCGACTCCGACGCGGAGCACGTTGCCGAGTACATCGGCGCGGTAGCTCTCGTCCTGCAGCGAGAACAGCTCCCAGCAGGGGAGCGAGACCACCGCGGTCGGGATGCCATCGGCCTGCAGCGCCTCGCGGGCGGCCATGGCGATGGCGACCTCGCTGCCGGTGGCGATCAGGGTGGCGGAACGCGCGCCATCGGCCTCGGCCAGCACGTAGCCGCCGCGGGCCGAACGGTTCTCGGCGCTCTCGCCGCGCATCGCCGGGAGGGCCTGGCGGGAGAGGGCGAGCAGGCTCGGGCCATCGGCGCGGCGGATCGCGAGTTCCCAGCACTCGGCGGTTTCGAGCGCATCGCCCGGCCGGAACATGTAGACGTTGGGCATCGCGCGCAGGCTGGCGAGCTGCTCGACCGGCTGATGCGTCGGGCCGTCTTCGCCGAGGCCGATGCTGTCATGGGTCAGCACATGGATCACCCGCTGGCGCATCAGGGCGGCGAGGCGGATGGCCGGGCGCATGTAGTCGGTGAAGACGAAGAAGGTGCCGGAATAGGGGATGATGCCGCCATGCAGCGCCATGCCGTTCATGGCGGCCGCCATGCCGTGCTCGCGCACGCCCCAATGGATGTAGCGCCCGCCATAGCTGCCGGGCGTTACCGCCCCCATGCCCTTGACGAGGGTGAGGTTGGAGCCGGTGAGATCGGCCGAGCCGCCGACCAGTTCGGGGATCGCCGGGACCAGCGATTCCAGCGCCTTCTGGCTCGACTGGCGGGAGGCGAGTTTCGGGCGGGAAGCCGCGATATCACCGCGCAGTCCGGCCACGGTTTCGTGGAAATTATCCGGCAACCGCCCGGCCATCACGCGCTCGAACTCGCCGCGCTGGGGGTGATGGGCGATGCGCTTCAGCCAGGAGCGGCGGGGCGATTCGCCGCGCGCGCCGGCCGACAGCCAGTCGGCCGCGATGCCTTCGGGGACTTCGAACGGCCCATGGTTCCAGCCCAGCATCGCCTTGGCCGCCTGCGCCTCGGCCGGCCCGAGGGGGGCGCCGTGGCTGCCGGCGGTGCCGGCCTTGGTGGGGGCGCCGAAGCCGATGATGGTGCGGCACGCGATCATGGTCGGCTTCTTCGAGCGCATCGCCATCGAGAGGGCGGCCGCGATGGCGGCGTGGTCATGCCCGTCGACCCGGCGGACCGCCCAGCCATAGGCCGAGAAGCGCTTCAGCACGTCCTCGGAGGTGGAGACGGAGGTGTCGCCGTCGATCGAGATCGAATTATCGTCCCACAGCACGGTCAACCGGTCGAGCTTGAGGTGCCCGGCGAGGCTGCCGGCCTCGTGGCTGATGCCCTCCATCAGGTCGCCGTCGGAGGCGATCACCCAGGTGCGGTGATCGACCAGCGACTTGCCGAAGCGGGCGGCCATCATCCGCTCGGCGAGCGCCATGCCGACGGCGGTCGCCAGGCCCTGGCCGAGCGGGCCGGTCGTGGTCTCGATGCCCGGATGCTCGCCGAATTCGGGGTGCCCGGCGGCCGGCGAGTGGAGCTGGCGGAACTTCTTCAGCTCCTCGATGCCCATGCCGGCCTGGCCGGTGAGGTGCAGCAGGGCGTAGAGCAGCATCGAGCCATGCCCGGCCGAAAGCACGAAGCGGTCGCGATCGGCCCAATGGGGATCGGCGGCGTCGAACTTCAGGAAGCGCGACCACAGCACCGTCGCCACATCGGCCATGCCCATGGGCATTCCGGGGTGGCCCGACTTGGCGGCCTCGACCGCGTCGATCGCCAGTGCGCGGATGGCATCGGCCATCCGGCGTTCCTTGGTGACGGGGCGCGCCAGAATCTCCGCCTGGGCAGCCAGTGCGGGGTTGTCGGCGTTCAGCGCATCGATCGCGGCCATGGTACCTCCTTCTCGCGCCCGCTCTTAGAAGCGGGCGCGATGCGAGGCAAGTCGCCGCTCACGGCGTGGCCGCGGGGAGTAGCGGCTCCTCGGCGCAGTCGGCATCGCTGCCGACGCAGGCCATCAGCCGCGTGCCCCGGGTCTCGACCACTCGCCGCGGTACTTGCAGGCGGATGGCCACCGCGTCGCCCTCGCGCCATATGCCGGTCACCGGCCGCATCTGGAACGTCGGGATGATGGCGCCGGGCATTGGCGGGGCCGGGGTATAGACCAGCAGGGTGCGGCAGAATGGCAGCCGGCAAGGCAGCGAGGTTTCGATCTCATAGGCGGTGCCGATATCGCGCAGCAGGGCAGGGCGGCCGGCCGAGGAGGTCCATTCCCGCACCACCTTGCCGCCGGCGAGGCCGGTGACCTCGGCCTGCGGCCAGATCTCGACGACATCCTTGCCCGCGGCATAGCCCACCGGCTCACCGCCGGTCTGCACCAGGAACCAGGCGCCGCCATCGAGCTTGTGGACGATGTCATAGGCACCCATTCGCCAGGCATCCTGCGGCAGATACATCCCGGCCGGCAGGTTGCCGACCACCGCCGCCTCGCGCCGCGGGGAGGCGAGCAGCCGCACCGGGGTTTCCGCCCAGGGGGACAGCCGCGCCCCGGCCGGCACCCAGCTGGAGCGCGCCGTCACCTCGGCCGGCAGCAGCGCCACCAGGCGGATCGGCGCGAGATCGAGCCGGGTGGGCACGCCGGCCGAACCGCTCACCGCGGGGCGCTGGCTCACCTCGCCGCCCTGGGCTTCGATGTCCCAGGCCTGACCCCAGGCGCGCATCCGCGTGGCGATGAAGTTGATCGAGGCGATCCGCGACAACGTTTTGTCGCTCTCCTGCGGGCCCATCATCATGCCGATGACGCCCTGCTCGCCGACCACGACGGACCCCGCGGTCGCTCCATCGTTTTCCAGGCCCTCGAACAGCATCCAGCCCACCACGTCATCGTGGCGGTAGCGCACCGGATCGGTGAGCGGCTCGGTGACGCCGCGGCGGCCGACCTGCCAGGCGGCGGTGCCGGGCAGGATGATCGACGTCAGCGCCATGGTGACGCGCGACAGGCGGAAATCCGGCGGGCGGGCGACGCGCAGCACCGCGAGGTCGCCCTGGTTCGGGGCGACCCTTTCCTCGAGCAGCTCGGCGGTGACCTGGCGGGCCGTGGTTCCGCTGCCGAAGGTGACGAGCGGGGGCGACAGGCGGCGGTCGGGCTGCGCGGGATCGCGCACGAGGTGGTCGGGGGTGGCGATGACCAGGGTGGCGCCGCCGGTGTCGTCGGGCACTTCGCCCACCACGAGGCCGTAGCCGGTGAGTCCGGGCTGCTGCGGAAGGCCGCCGCGCCGGCCGGTGACGCGCACCACGCGGGCGGCGACCTCGCGCGCCAGCAGCAGCCCCTTCGGCTCCGCTGGCATGAGCGTGATGGCGCCCGGGCGGGCGCTCACCGGGGCTGGGGTGGTGGCGGGATTGCTGGCCTGGTCCGGGGCCGCGGTCTGTCCGAGGGCCGGGCCGGCCAGATTCAGGCCGGCCAGCAGAATGGCTAGCAGCACCGGTCTATTCAACGATAGGATCTCCCGCGTGGCGGCGCTCATCTGCTCATCCGATAACGCGCCCGCATCGGGAATGCAAAGATTGCCTCTCGAAACCCTGTCATCCCCGCGCGATCCGCGTCAGGATCGCGGCCGGATGGGAAACGCGGCCGAGCAGGACAAGCACGCAGCATGAGCAGGGGGATATTCGCCGAGCCGGATTACGTCCGGCTGTGGATCGCCGGTTCGATTTCCTCGGCGATCCGCTGGCTCGACGCGCTGGCCTTCAGCGTGGTGGCCTATCAGCAGACCGGCTCGGCCTTCCTGGTGGCGATGCTGATGATGCTGCGGCTGCTGCCGATGGGGCTGTTCGGCGCGGTCTTCGGGGCGTTGGCGGAGCGGGTGCAGCGGCGCAGCGTGCTGCTGGTGATCACCGCGATGATGGGGGTGACCTCGGCGGCGATGACCGGCCTTGCCTGGAGCGGCCGGCTGGCGACCTGGCATCTCGCGGTGGCGGCCTTCATCAACGGGCTCGGCTGGCTGAGCGACAGCACGGTGCGCCGGCTGCTGCTGGGCGAGGTGGTGGGGCCGGAGCGGGTGAGCGCCGCGGTGTCGTTCGATTCGGCGAGCTCCAACCTCAGCCGCATGCTCGGCCCGACCGCCGGCGGGCTGCTGCTGGCGGGCGTCGGCGTTACCGGGGCGTTCGGGCTTGGGGCGATGCTGTATGTCGCGGCGTTCGTGGCGCTCGCGGGGATGCGCTACCGCAATCTGATCGCGCCCGCCGGCGGGCCGGCGACCCTGTCGCGGATCATGGGCGGCGTGCGGCTGGTGCGGCGGGACCGGCGCCTGATGGGGGTGCTGGTGCTGACCTCGATCTTCAACCTGTTCGGCTGGCCGGCGACCAGCATGGTGCCGGTGCTGGCGCAGGGGCGGCTGGCGCTGGGGGCGGAGGCGACCGGGGTGCTGGTGAGCATGGACGGGCTCGGCGCGCTCGCCGCCTCGCTGCTGATCGGCACGCTCGCCCGCAACGGGGCGCATGGGCGGATCTATGTCGCCGGCACGCTGTTGTATTTTCTTGCCGAACTCGGCCTGGCCGCCGCGCCGACCCCATGGAGCGCGGGCGTGACGGTGGGGTTGACCGGGGTGGCGGCGGCGAGCTTCGGGATCATGCAGACCACCCTGATCTACCTCGCCGCCCCCGCCGAAATGCGCAGCCGGGTGTTCGGCGTGCTGAGCGCCTGCATCGGCATCGGCCCGATCGGCTTTCTCCATCTCGGGCTGCTGGCCGACGCGATCGGGGCGCCGCTGGCGACCGCGATCAGTGGCGCGGAGGGGCTGATCGCCATGGCGGCGACGCGGAGGTGGTGGATTCCGCTGTTGCGGCCACTCTGATGCGCAGCAGACGATTGCCGGGGGGTGCAAGAAGTGCTAGATTGTGGCCTTGGCCCTGATCAGTGCAGAACGGCTGGTCAACACAGAGGACGATTCGAACTTGAGATCACCTAAGAACGACCGCCAATGGCAGCCTCGGCGCCGCGGTTTCGATGACGACAACTTCTACGGCAACACCCCGCCGCCGGTGTCGTTTCCCTCGCTGAGCACCGCTTCGGCTGGGCCGGAAGTGCGCGCCAGCGTGAAGTGGTTCAATGCTGAGAAGGGCTATGGCTTCGCCGCCCTCGCCGATGGATCGGGCGATGTGTTCTTGCACATCAATGCCTTGCAGTCCGCCGGCTACAAGGCCGTGAGCCCCGGCGCCACGCTGAGCGTGCGGATCGGGCAGGGCCAGAAGGGCCGCCAGATCGACCAGGTGCTCTCGGTCGACGAAAGCACCGCCGAGCAGCCGGGCGCCCGCCGCCCGCCATCCGCCGCCGGCCCGCGTCCGGGTGGCATGGGTGGCGCGCCGCGCCGCAATGTCGATCTCAGCAGCGCCGTTGAGACGATGGGCACCGTGAAGTGGTACAACCCCGACAAGGGGTTCGGCTTCGTCACCCCCGATGGCGGCGGCAAGGACGTGTTCGTGCACGCCACGGCGCTTGAGCGCGCCGGCATCAGCACGCTGGCGGAAGGCCAGTCCGTGCGGATGGCGGTTGTGCAGGGTCAGAAAGGCCCCGAGGCCGGGTCGATTTCCCCGGCCTGACGCGCGTCTGTCATCGAAATTTCACACAGAACGGGCCGCTCCTCTCAGGGGCGGCCCGAACTGTTTGGGGTCAGCCAAGCGCAGCGTCGGTCTCGGCGGATTTGGGCATGCTGCCCTGGGTGCCCCGGCGCGTGCAGGCGAGGCCGGCCGCGGCGTTGGCGCGCTGCATCGCCAGTTTCAGCGTGGTGCCGCGATCGAGGGCGGCGGCCAGCACGCCGGTGAAGCAGTCGCCGGCGCCGGTGGTGTCCACCGCGGTAATTGCCCGACCCTGAACCCGCAGCGTGCCGACGCGGGTGACCGCCTCGGCCCCCTCGGCGCCGAGCGTCTGCACCACGTCGATATCGAGCGCCGCGTGCAGCCCCGCGGTGGTCGCGGGGCAACCGAGATGAGTGGCGAGCCACGCCGCCTCGTCTTCGTTCACCACCAGCACATCGAGCGCGGCGAGCGCCTCGCGGGCGATCGGGCCGGGGGGCGCGAGGTTCATCACGATGCGGCAGCCGGCGGCCCGCGCGCGGGCGATCAGCGCCTCGGTCTCGCCCGGATCGGTCTCGCGTTGCAGCAGCACGGTGGTGCGCGGGCCGAGCTGGTCGTCCTCGATCTGTGCCTGTTTGGCCGATTGATTGGCGCCGCTGGCCACCGCGATGAGGTTGCGTCCCTCGGGGTCGACACAAATCGCCGCCGCCCCGGTCGCGGCGCCCTTCACGCGGATGACGCGGGTGATGTCCACACCGGCTTCGCGCATGGTCTCCACCGCGTCCTCCGCCAGGGCATCGCGGCCGAGCGCACCGGCGAACACCACCTTGGCGCCATCCCGCGCCGCGGCGACGGCCTGGTTGGCGCCCTTGCCGCCCGGCTCGATCTGCAAATTCGGGCCGAGCACGGTTTGGCCGGCGACGGGGAGGTGGGGCAGGGGGAAGATGAGGTCGAGGTTGATGGAGCCGAAACAGACGATCATGGGGCGACGAGATCGAACATGGCGGCCTGCACGGAGGCCGGATCGCGGTCGAACAAGGTCACGAGTGCGAGCACCGCTTCATCCGGGCGGTTGCGACCCTGCTCCCAGTTCTGCAGCGTTCGAAGGTCGAAGCCCAGCCGATCGGCGAAGGCGCGCTGTGAAAGCCCGTGGCGGGCACGAACTGCGGCGAGATGTGCTGCGGGGTCGGCGATCTCATGCCGCCGGTGCACGGCGACGTTGAGCGCGGCGAGATCACGCGCGAGCGCCGAGAAGTCCGTCGTACGGGCAACGGGGCAGACGGAGCGGCCCGACGCGGCGAGGTCGTCGATCGCGTCCTTGCCCTGTCGCAGCGTGGCGCCATCCTGGCGTAGGCGCTGGCAGACCGAGACCAGGCGATCAAGCCGGCCGATGCCCGACAAGGCGACGACCTCCGTCGCGTCGGAAGGCAAGGGGAATTGGTCGACGACCCGGACCGGCCCCAGTTCGGCGAGTCGCGCCAACAATTCGGATTTCGTCGACATCCAGAAACTCCAGAACCTGTTGCGCCAACCCGGTCAAACCGGAGATGCGGAGACGATTTGGCCCGCTGCCGTGAATGTGGGTCTGCATGAATGAGACCACATCGCCATCCAGTTTAAGCGCGCCAAGGAGTTCGACGAACTCCATCCCCCGCTCGAACCGCACAAGGATTTCGTCGTGCGGGTCGATTTCAAAACTCACCAAACGCCACATTGAACACCTGCCAAACGATCTCTGCGTATGAGCGCAGAAAAATTCACGGATTTGGCGACCTGACCGGACAGTGCTCTCAGTTGGGATCGGTACTGTCGATATACGCGATCCACGTAGTCATTGTCAACCCGCCAGCGCGCCCATCATCTCATCCCACTCGCGCTTGGACAGCCCGCTACCCTTCTGCTCCACCGCCTCGCCAGCCAAACGCCGCCGCAGCACGGCAAGCATGGCGGCCGAGAAGGTAACGGCGCCGAGGCGGTAGTCGCGGAAGGCGGCCGCGGTGGCGGGGACCCAGGCGTCGAGGGTTTGCAGCATCGGCTCAGCGTAGGCCCGGATTTCATATTGGGCGTGCGGGTCGGCGCGCAGCGAGAGGAAGTGCAGGAGGTTGTGCAGGTCGGTCTTCCAGTACCACTGGGTGTAGGTGTTCAGCGTGAGGTTCATCCGCGCCAGTTCGCGCGCCAGGCCCTGGCGGCCGGGGTCGACCGGGGTGCCGTCGATGCCCTCGTTCAGCATGCTCGCGTAGTTGTCGTAGGTGCGCATCGCGTCACTGCGCAGCAAATCCAGCACGTCCTCCGCCTCCTGCCCCTCCAGCACCGCGCCGCGGCCCTGGCGGTTGACGGAGGATTGCGCGGCGAGATGCTCCGGCGCCGGCAGGTAGAACTCGCGATCGAGGATCGAATAGCGGGCGGAATACTCGTTTACATTGGCGGTGCGATGTCGGATCCACTGCCGGGCGACGAAAATCGGCAGCTTTACGTGGTACTTGATCTCGCACATCTCGAAAGGCGTGGTGTGCCGGTGGCGCATGAGATAGCGGATCAGCCCGGCATCCTCCGACACTTTCTTGGTGCCGCGCCCGTAGCTCACCCGCGCCGCCTGCACCACCGCGGCGTCATCGCCCATATAGTCCACCACGCGGACAAAGCCGTGATCCAGCACGGGCATGGCGACGTAGAGCATCTCCTCCAGCGCCGCCACGGTGGCGCGGCGGGTCGGCGCGCTTTGGGCCCGCAGTGCCGTAATTTCGGCTTTCTGCTCGTCGGTGAGACTCATCGTGTATTCCCCTGGAATTCGGCGTCGGGAGAGCCTATATCCGGTCCGTCGGCTTTTGCCGACTATGGTGATAAACGGTGGTTGGAATAAGCGTTGTGGACCCGGGGGCAGT
>CAIYPH010000103.1 GCA_903928045.1 uncultured Rhodospirillales bacterium | reverse complement strand
CGTGTGCTCTTCCGATCTCACCATCGACAGCCAGGCCGTCTCCCTCCAGGCCGCCGGCGTCGACACCCTGGTCACCGCCGCGACACCGAAATTCGCCGCCCAGATGATCCGCAAGGTCGCCGACATGGAGTGGAAGCCGCTGCACTTCCTCACCAACGTCTCAAGCTCGGTCGGCGCCGTCATCACCCCCGCCGGACCCGAACGCGCCGTCGGCATCATCACCTCCGCCTACGGCAAGGACCCCACCGACCCAACATGGGACAAGGACGCCGGGATGAACGAGTGGCGCGCCTTCATGAAGCAATACATCCCCGACGGCGACATCACCGACGGCGGCTACACCTTCTCCTACGGTGTCTGCACCACCATGGCGCAGGTGCTGAAGCAGTGCGGCGATGATTTCTCGCGCGAGAACGTCATGAAGCAGGCCACCAGCCTCAAGAACCTCTACATCCCCACCCTGCTGCCCGGCATCACCGTCAACACCAGCGCCACCAACTTCCACCCGATCCGCCAGATGCAGCTCTCCAAGTGGAACGGCAAGACCTGGGAACTCTTCGGGGAGATCATCGAGGGCACTGGGGCCTAAGCGAAGAAGACAAGGAAGGAAGCGGTACTTTTTTGAAAAAAAAGAACCAAAAAACTTTTATCCGTTGGCTTGGGAGTTTCCCCAGGCAACACCGAACCCAACGGATAAAAAGTTTTTTTCAAAAAGAAGCGCTTCCTTTCTCACTCCGCCAAACAGGAGACACGTCCAAAGCGTCACGACACATAATAAACAAGACGGGAGAACGTCCATGCGTCGCCGCACGATCCTGACCGCCGCCGGAGCCACGCCCCTGCTCGCCGTGCCGCACATCGCGCGCGCGCAAACCCCCGGCGTCACCGCGACGGAAATCAGGATCGGCCACACCGTCCCCTATAGCGGCCCCGCTTCCGCCTACGCCGCCATCGGCCGCGGCCACGTCGCCTTCTTCAAGCGGGTGAACGACCAGGGCGGCATCGCCGGCCGCAAAATCAACTTCATCTCCCTCGATGACGGCTACGCCCCCGCGAAAACCGTCGAGCAGGTCCGCCGCCTTGTCGAGCAGGATGGCGTCGCCCTCCTCTTCAACCCGCTCGGCACGGCGCAAAACGCGGCGATCCAGAGATACATGAACCAGAGGAAGGTGCCCCAGCTCTTCGTCGCCACCGGCGCCGACAAATGGGGCGACCCCGAACACTTCCCCTGGACCATGGGCTGGGCGCCGAGCTATCGCACCGAGGCGCAGGTCTACGGCAAATACATCCTAAAGAACGCCCCCACCGCCAAGGTCGCGCTGATTTATCAAAACGACGACTTCGGCAAGGACTACCTCACCGGCCTCAAGGACGCCTTCGGCGCCAATTACGGCAAGATGGTCGTCAAGGAAATCACCTACGAAGTCACTGACGCGACCATCGACAGCCAGGTCGTCTCCATGCAGGCCTCCGGCGCCGACACCATCGTCACCGCGGCCACGCCCAAATTCGGCGCCCAGATGATCCGCAAGGTGTTCGATATCGGCTGGAAACCGCTGCACTTCCTCTCCAACGTCTCCGCCTCCGTCGGCGCCGTCATCCGCCCCGCCGGCGTCGAGCGCGCCGTCGGCATTCTCACCTCCGGCTACGCCAAGGACTCCACCGACCCCACCTGGGACAAGGACCCCGGGATGAACGAATGGCGCGCCTTCATGAAGCAGTACCTGCCCGACGCCGATCAGGCCGATGGCGGCTACGCCTACTCCTACGGTGCCTGCACCACGCTGATGCAGACGCTGCGCCAATGCGGCAATGACCTCTCGCGCGAGAACATCATGCTCCAGGCCGCCCGCCTCAAGGACCAGCCCAACCCCGTGCTGTTCCCCGGCATTCTCGTCAACACGAGCGCCACCAACTTCCACCCCATGCGGCAGATGCAGCTGCAAAAATGGAACGGCAACAACTGGGAGATGCACGGCCCGATCATCCAGGGCTCAGACATCTGAACCAGCGGAGGGTAATCGACCCGGACCTCGCGGCAACAGCGGGGCCGGATGGTGACAACCAGGAAACCAAGGAGACCAATCCATGCGCAGACGCACGTTACTGACCGGCCTCGGCTCCGCCACGCTGCTGGCCACCCCCCACATCGCCCGCGCCCAGTGGCCCGGTGTCACCAAGG
>CAIYPH010000102.1 GCA_903928045.1 uncultured Rhodospirillales bacterium | reverse complement strand
GCGGCCGGCCACCTGCACGATCCCCACCAGCATGGCGAGCGCGCCGAGCACGCCGACGAGCAGCCGCTCCACACGGTCCCACCAGGTATCCGGTCTTTTCACCTGCTCAGACCGCCGAGCCGATCGCCTGTTTGACATAGCCGACCACCTCGGTGGACAGCTTGGCCTCGGCGACGAGCTGGTCGAGCTGGGCCAGCATGGCCTTGCGGGAGGTGGAGAGTTCCTCCGCGGAGGGGTCCTTGAAGACCACGCCGTTGGCTTCCAGCACCTTGCGCGCATTGGCCTGCGAGGCGTGCGAGCCCTTGCGGTAGGCGGCGATATTCTCGGCCCACAGATCGATCATCAGCTTCTGCTGGGCCGCGGAGAGCTTGGCCCAGAAGGCTTTCGAGACCATCGGGATGTACTGGCCCATGAACTGGTGGTCGGCATAGGAGTATTTCACCCCGGCCTCCCACAGCTTGGCGGAGTTGCAGCTTTCATCGGTGGAGACGAAGGCGTCGAAGGTGCCTTGCGAGAGAGCGAGCGGCACGTTCGGCCAGGCGGTGGTGTTGGCGATGGCGCCGGCGAATTTGATGCGCCAGGAAATCGCGGCGCCACCGGGCGAGCGGATTTTCAGGCCTTTCAGGGCGGCGAAACTGTCGAGCTTGGTCTTGGTGGAATACCAGTTCTGATAACCGAGATCGATCCACGGGCCGAGAATCTGGGTACCCAGCTTGGTCATCAACTGCTGGCCGACGAACTGGCCGGCCTTGCCGTCGGTGGCGGCGTAGGTGGTCTCGAGCGACTGGCCGTACATGTAAGGGAGCTGCACCATGTCGCAGTCCGGCACGATGCCGGTCTGGGTCCAGGCGCCGGGGCAGGCCATTTCGATCTGGCCTTGCAGCAGGGCCTTGGAGACGTTGAGGTCGGCATAGAGGGCGCCCGCGTGGAACACCTCACCGGTGATCGCGCCACCCGAGGCTTTTTCAAGCTTGGCGAGATAGTCGACGAAGGCGACGTTGCGGGGGTGGCTGGCGGCGGTGTCGAGCGAGCAGCGGATTTTCAGCGGCTCGGCGGCGCGCAGGACGGCGGGGGCCGCGAGAATGGCGGAGCCGGCGATGAACGCGCGGCGCGACAGGCGATGATCCATGATGCGCTTCCTCGTTGTATCCGCTTTCCGCGGCTTGGCGCTTATATCGGCGACCCGGATGGGCGGCAATCGGCGAGTCCGTCGAGATAGGCTTCGAGGGCGGCGAGGAAGCCGATTGTGTTTTGCGACGGCACCCCGTGGCCGGATTTCTCGACCGTCACCAAAGCACCCTGCGGCAGGGCATCGCGGAAGCGTTCGGCGGCGTCGGGCTCCAGGATGGTGGAGGTCTCACCGCGGATGATCAGGACCGGAAGCGCGAGGGTGGCGAGATCGGTGAGGGTGAGGTTGTCCTGCAGGCGGCGGCCGGCGAGGAGGCCGAGGCGGCGGGGGGCGGGGTCGCATTTGCTGATGTATTTGCCGTCGGGGCGTTGCAGCATGTTGTATTTCACGGTGCGTTCGATATGGGCGCGGGAGCGGTAGGGGTCGTATTTCTGCACGTTGGAGATGAAGACTTCGAGATCGTCGAACTCCTCGTTTTCGCGCACGAAACCGGCGATGGACTGGCGGCCTTTCTCGGAGATCTCCGGGCCGATATCGACCACGACCAGGGCGCGCAGCAGGGCTTGCGCGCGATGGGCGAGCAGCATGGCGTTTCGGCCGCCCATGGAATGGCCGATCAGCACGGGTTTGGCGATCCCCATCGCGGCGATGAAGGCTTCGGCGTCGAGCGACATGGTGTGGTTGGAGTAGTCGACGTCCCGCGCCCATTCGCTGTCTCCATGGCCGCGCTGGTCGAGGGCGAGGACGTGGAAGCGCCGCGCGAGGGAGAGGCTCACGAGGTCCCAGGAATGGGCGGATTGGTGGCCTCCGTGCAGCAGCACGATCGGGGGGGCGGAGGGGTCGCCCCATTCGAGGAAGTGGAAGCGCTGGTGGCGGAGCACGATGTTGCGGGAGCGGTAGTGGGTTTCGGGCGCGTGGGGAATGCCGAGATCGGCGGCGCTTTGCAGCAGGCTGGCGAATTCGGCCGACCGGGTCATGTCGAGCGGCGCTGAGCCGTCGGCGAATTGGTTGAGAAACATCGTGGCGTTCCCTCGCTGGTTTTGCGCAGTTTGCCCGAGGGAGGCGGGTCTGCCAAACCTGGGCTTGCGACGGGGGGCGAAGTCGGGAAGCATCGGGGGAGCAAGGGGCGGATGAGGCGATGAGTGGAGCGGGGGCGGATCGGCCGATCGT
>CAIYPH010000101.1 GCA_903928045.1 uncultured Rhodospirillales bacterium | reverse complement strand
TGAACAAAAAGAACCAAAAAAACTTTTTCTGACTTCGTTGCCGTTGGGGTGCTCTCCCGGGATGGCTGGAAGCGGTACGCACCCATCGGATGAACGTTTTTTTCCAAAAAAGAACCGCTTCCTTGAGCACCCTGCGCGCCACCGCTGATTCCTTGCGGAGTGCTGGTATCGAGAGCCCCGCGTTTGAGGCCCGCCTGCTGATCGCTCACGCGCTCGCCCTGCCGCGTGGTGCGATTGCCACGACCGAGCCGGATCCTTTGGTGCTTGCTGGGCTTGTGGCGCGCCGGGTGGCGCGGGAGCCGATGGCGCTCATTCTTGGCCGTCAGGGGTTCTGGACGCTCGATCTTGAGGTCAGCCCCGCGACCTTGATCCCGCGCGCGGACTCGGAGACGCTGATTGAGGCGGCGCTGGCAGCCTGGCCGGATCGGGGCGCCGTGCGTCGGATTCTTGATCTCGGCACCGGCACCGGCTGCCTGCTGCTCGCCGCGCTGAGTGAGTTCCCCGGGGCGTTTGGGGTTGGGGTTGATCTGGTGCCGTCGGCCGCGGCGCTGGCCCGGCGCAATGCGGTTTCCTGCGGGCTGGCCGATCGGGCCGCGCTGCTGTGTGGGGTGTGGGACGCGGCGCTGGTGGGGCGGTTCGACCTGGTGCTGTCCAACCCGCCCTATATTCCGCGCGCGGACATCGTGGGGTTGATGCCGGAGGTCGCCGCGCATGAGCCGGCTTCGGCGCTCGATGGCGGGCCGGATGGGCTAGATGCCTATCGCGCGATCATCGCTGCCTTGCCGCTTCTGTTGGCGCCGGGTGGGGTTGCGGTGCTGGAACTCGGGGTTGGGCAGGCGGCGATGGTCGGCGACATCGCTTCGGCCGCCGGTTTCGCTCCGCCGGTGCTGCGTGCCGATCTCGGGGGTATTGATCGCGCCATGGTATTGCGCGGCAGCAGCGCTCAGAAAACGTTTGGCGTTGCCTCTCCGCGGGATTAGGTTCGCCGATAGGTGCGGCTGGCCTTTGTGCAGTCCGCCATCTTCCGTCGGCTGCGCCTGATCGGTGCCCGCGGGAACCCGGATACAGACAGGAAAGCGCTTCGACATCACATGAATATGAAACGCATGCGTGGACGCGGGCATCGTAGCGGTGGCGGCGGTGGAGGCGGCGGCGGTGGTGGTGGTGGCGGCGGCATGCGTCACCAGGGTGGCGGCAGCGGCAATGTGCCGCTCAACCGCAACCACGTGTTCGACAGCCAGGGGCCGGACCTGCGCATCCGCGGCACCTCGCAGCAGCTGTTCGAGAAGTATCTCCAGCTCGGCCGCGACGCGACCAGTTCCGGCGATCGGGTGATGGCGGAGAGCTATTTCCAATACGCCGAGCACTATTTCCGCATCGTCACCGCGATGAACCAGGCCGCCCAGCAGCAAGGTCAGCCGCAGCAGGGCGGCCAGCCGCATCGCCGCCACCATTCCGAGGTGCAGGACAGCGATGCGCCTGACGAGGCCGAGGTGCAACAGATGCATCAGGAGCCGGCGCCGATCGAGGTGCGCGAAATCCCGATCGGGGGCGCGCCGCCCGAGCAGGATCGCGGCTGATCGGACACTCAAAAGGGGGGGGACGGGATGAGCACTTTGCAGATTATCGGCGCGCCGATGAGCAACTTCGTCCGCGTGGTGCGCATGGCGTGCCACGAAAAGGGTGTCGGTTATGACCTCGTCGCGGTGCGCCCGCATTCGCCGGAGGTCAAGGCGATCTCCCCCATCGGCAAGATCCCGGCGATGCGGCATGGCGACGTCGCGCTGTTCGAGACCCGCGCGATTTGCGGTTATATCGACGCGGTTTTCCCCGGCCCCAAGCTGATCCCGGCCGAACCCGTGGCGGCGGCGATGTGCGAGCAGTGGATGTCGGCCGTCACCACCCATGTCGATAACGTCCTGCTGCGCCAGTATCTCATCGGCTACTTCTTCCCCGGCACCCCCGACGGCTCGCCCGATCGTGCCCGCATCGACGCTGCCGTGCCGAAGCTCGCCCCGGTGTTCGCGATGCTGGAAGCGGAGCTGACCAAGCACCGCTATCTCGGCGGCGACAGCTTCACGCTCGCCGACATCATGCTGTTCCCCCTCGTGAATTTCCTCCCCCGGGCCCCCGAGAGCGCGGCGCTGATGCAGGCCTCGCCGCATTTGCAGGCGTGGTTCGACGGCATCAACGCCCGCCCCAGCGCGGTCGCCACCGTACCGCCGCCGCCCCCGCCGCGGAGCTGAACCCGCCTCGGCGGCGGCAGAGGGGGCGATGAGCTGGTCCCGGCACAGCAAGCGCGAGGGCTACCACCACGGCAATCTGCGCCAGGCGCTGATCGACGCGGCGCTGGCGATGATCGCCGAGCGCGGCCCGGGCGGCTTCAGCCTCGCCGAACTCGCCCGCGAAATCGGCGTCTCCCCGGCCGCGCCCTACCGGCATTTCCGTGATCGCGGCGCTTTGCTGGCCGAGATCGGCCGGCATGGCTTCGAGTTGTTCGAGGCCGAGCTGACCGGCGCCTGGGATGGCGGCAAGCCCGAGCCGGTGAGTGCCATGATCCGCTGCGGTCGCCGCTACCTCGGCTTCGCCCGCCGCCAGCCCGCGCTCTACGCGGTGATGTTCGAAAGCGGGCTCGACATGCAGAGCGATACCGCCCTGTTGCGCGCCAGTGAGCGGGCGTTCGGCGTGCTGTTGAGTGCCGCCGAGCATGTCTGCGCCGCCATCCGCACCCCACCGCGACCGCCGCCGATGATGGTGGCGCTGCATGCCTGGTCGATGTCGCACGGCATCGCCTCGCTGTTCCTCGCCCATGGTACCGGCAGCGGGCGGGTGCTGCCGATGGCGCCAGAGGATCTGCTGGAGGCCGGAATGCTGGTTTATCTCGGAGCGCTCGGCGGAAAATCGTAACGCCGGACGATGGCGATCCTTGACTCCCCGCCGTTTCGTACCCATCAATGTGAATGTGAGTTACATTCACATGGAGACACCAATGCCCGAAGCGGCAAAACTCGCTTACCTCGGTCCCGTTCCCTGGGTTGCCCTCGGCGCCGTCATCGGCGTCATCGGCTTCGGCGTGCATGGGATCGGCTCGCTGATCCTGATGCTGCTGGTCCTCGGCTTCTTCGCCAAGCGCTTCTACCGCTGGCAGGCCATGGCCAATGGCGGCGACCCCAATGCCATCCCGGTATGGGCGTCCTGCGCGAGCCCCTGGGGCCGTCGCGATCGCCGCGCCGCCGCGCCGGCTCCGAGCGGCAACACGGCGTTCGACGATTATCGCCGTGAAATGCTCCGCCGCCTGGAGCAGGACCACGAGGACTTCCAGTCCTTCCTCGAGCGTCTGCGCCGCGCCAAGGACAAGTCGGAGTTCGACCAGTTCATGGCCGAGCGCGATCGCCCCGCCCCCCCGGCCCCGCAGGGTGACCGGCCGCAGGGCTCCTGGCCGCAGGGCTGATACTCTTGGCCGGTGGGAGGCTTCGCGGCATAGTGGCGCCATGAAAATTCTCATCACCGGCGACAAGGGATTGATCGGCAGCGTCGTTGCCCGTCGCCTCACGGCGGCGGGCTTCGCCGTTGTGGGGTATGACCACGCGGACGGGCACGACATAATCGATGCCACCGCCCTCACCGCCGCGGCTCAGGGCTGCGACGCCATTGTCCATCTCGCCGCCCTGCTTGGCCGCCCCGGCGAGACCGAGGCGGATATCATGACCGCCAATGTCACCGGCACCTGGAACGTGCTGCAGGCCGCGAAGGCCGTCGGCGCCGGGCGAGTGATCAATTTCAGCAGCGTCAACGCGCTCGGCATTTTCAGCGGCCATGGCGTGCCGGACTATCTGCCGATCGACGACGCCCACCCGCCGCGCGCCACCAACGCCTACGGCATCTCCAAGCGCCTGGGCGAGGAGATGTGCCGCTGCTTCACCCTCAACACCGGCATCTCCACCATCTGCATCCGCCCGCCCTGGGTGTGCGATGCGCGCAAGAAGGCCGAGGAACTGGCGAAACGCGCGGCCGATCCGGCGGCGG